>JAACDH010000427.1 GCA_009936995.1 Rhodobacterales bacterium | reverse complement strand
GTGGTCCACCAGCCATTGGATCAGGGTGCGCATGGTCTACTCGCCCCAGACCGGTCGTCCGTCGACGCAGCAGCTGCCCTGTCGACTGATCAGCAGGGGGTCGCCGTCGACCAAGTCTCGGTGGCCAGTCATCACGATCTGGTCGCCCGTGGAGAGGCCGGAGAGCACGACCACCTGGTTGCGAACCACTTGTCCGAGGACGATGGGACGATAGCGAGCCACACCGTTGTCGACGAGGAACACGCCGCGCTCTTCTCGTTGGGTGACAATCCACTGCTGGGGGATGACGATGGCGTCGCTGACGACCTCTTGGTGTACCTCGACCCGAGCGATCATACCGGCCAGCAGTTCCTGATCGGGGTTTTTGACCTCGACCTCGACGGGGAACGCGCGGGTAGAGAGGTCGGCGGCTGGGCCGATGTGGGTGATGAAGCCGGGCAGCAAGGCGCTCTGGGCGCTGGTGCTGACCGTGACCTCCATGCCGTTTTTCAGGTTGCCGATGTCGCGGTCGGCGACGCTCGACACCACGCGGGCGGGGTCGAGTTGGACCAAGCGGGCGACGGGGCTACCGGGGCCGGTGGCCTCGCCGGGGTCGACGAAGAGGTCGGCGATGATGCCCGCGAAGGGCGCGGAGACGACCGCGCGAGACATCTGCGCTTTGGCGCGTCGGAGGTTGGCGGCGGCGATACGCTCTGCCGTGTGTACCCCCTGAAGCTGCGCTGCCGAGGCCAGATCTCCGAGCAGCTTCGTCCGCTTTAAGTCGCCCAGGGCCTGTTCGTGCTGGGCCGTGGCTTGATCGAGGGTTGAGGCGTATAGTTCGGTGTCTACCCGCGCGATGGCTTGTCCTTTTCGGACGGTTTCGCCGCGGGTGACCAGTACCCGGTCGACGGTGCCGCCGTTACCCGCTGCGAGCATGGCGTCTTGGGAGCCGACCACTTCGCCGGGGATGGACATGGACACTTGGGCGTTGGTCTGGTGAAGGGTGACCGCTTCGACACGAGCAGCCGTGCTGAGCGCCAGGTTGTCGCCCAAGATTTCACCCGAGGCCTCGGCACCGGCGAATTCACAGCCCGAGAGTGCGAGAAGAATAAGTAGTAAGCGGCTCATTTGGAGCAAACTCCGTAGAGGAAAAAGTCGGTGGTCATCTGTGCTTGCTGTTCGTAGGTGGGTAGGCCGTTGAGGGCGGCTTTGAGCTGCATGGTGGCGGCGCCGAGCAGCGCGATGGTCGCGAAGCGCGGGTCGACCGGGCGGAAGTCGCCGGAGTTTATGCCGTCTTGAATGAGCTGCTCGAGGGGAGAGATGTACTGTAGGTGCATGGACATGATGTCGACCTGCGGGCGCTTCTCCACCGACGGATGGGTGGCGGTGAGTGCCAGGCGGGTGCCATCCATGTCTGTCATGCCCAGATCTAAATAACGCTGGATAAACGACTGGATCTTCTCGGCTGGGGTGAGTGGAAGGGCCGCAATTTCGGTGACCAGATCGCGAAACTGGGCGAACTGATGGCGAACGCAAGCCAGGTATAGGCCCTCTTTGCTGTCGTACCAGTAGTACAGCGTGGGCTTGGTGACGCCTGCGGCCTCGACCACTGCGCGAACCGAAGTTCCGCCGTACCCATGCTGGGCAAAGAGATGAATTGCCGCGTCGCGTATGCGGACCTGTACGTCCTCAGACATTACTACCTACCGTTCGGTAGCTTGGTATACTTACCGGTAGGTAGATCGCCAAGGACATGCAACAAAACATGACTGATGGCCGTTCTACGATGTCGTCGGCCGCCGAGCACAAGGGCGTACCTGCGCCGTTAGCGGCGACAGTATTGAGGTCTAGGAAGAACGGACTAGTTCTTCAGCTTGGACTGGTCGAGGTCTTGCTGGCCATCGCGGGAGTAGCCACAGGCCAGACTGATATCGTCGATTATCATTGCGGAATGCTTTTTATCGAGCTTGTCTTTGGTGCTGGAGCCCTGAAGGTTGGCGACCGAGGCCGAGGAGGCCTTACCTGCGGCGATGAGCGCGTCATCTCTGTCCGATTGCCCCTTGCAAATCTGACTTACACCCTTCTCTTTGATGGAGTGAATGCGATTCGGAGCGCAGGCGACGGCCTTGGTGGTGTAGTCCAGGGACTTGTCGAGACTGCCGCGGGTGCCGGCGATCATCTGCACAATCCAAGAGTCCGGGACCAACCGGTAGTAGATGCCGAGTGCGTGGTACACGTCGCAGGGCATAATCTCGGAGCCGTCGGAGCTGCTGTAGGTAAAACCGCTGTTGGCGGCGGCTAACCAGTCGGCCTCGACCGTGCTGGCGAGGAACAGCGACGACAGCACGCCTTTGGTGGTTCCCAAGCGACCGTTGCCGATGCCTCTTGCGAAGAGCAGATGGGCGTCGGTCGGGGCGATGTCGAGGCCCGCTTGGGTGGTGTCGACCATGGTTTGGTAGTAGGCGACTTTGTCGACACCGGAGTTCTTGTCGAGGAGCTCGCCCGCCTCGAACATGAAGCGACTTTCGTGCCAGTGCAGGTCGGCGTCTCTGGGGTGGGTGGCGATCTTGGCTTGGGTGGCCTTGAGGCCCTCATCGAACTTGTGATCGGCGTAGAGCTGCTCAAGGTCGGCGTGGCGGTAGTCGGGTCCAAGCTCGCCGGGCCAACGCGGCGCCCACTGGGGCTCGGCCTCGATGACTTCGCGCTCTTCGATGTCCGTACCTTCGGCGACCTTTTCGGGTGTTTCGTCGGTGATTGGAGCGGTGTCTTGGGCGAGGCTTGACTGGGCGAGGCAAAAGGCGAGAATGAGATGCATCTTTTGTCCGGTGTGTGGGCGCGCCCGCTGATTTACTACGCTTTGGGCGTTCTTGTCCAGTTCAGAGCGTGCGCGTTTTAATCTGTCGGACTAGAGCGTTCCATGCTCACTTCGATGATGTTTCTGCTGTTGGCCTGTGGCGGCGGCCAGATCCCCACTCCGCCTAAACCAGCGGGGCCTCCTCCCATTCCATCGGAAGAAGCCTGGAGTTTCGTGCATCAGGGGGTGATAGAAGGCGCTGGCTGCTATCTGGGCAGTCCTCGCTATTGCCTGCGGAATTCCGCGTTGGTGACCGCCCAGATCCAGGGTGTACTCGACCAGCGCTACGATGGTATTATCCCCGATCGTCGCAGGGATCTCGCGGATGTGATTCGGCGCGGTCAGACGGCTTTTAAGGCGGCACAGTTCTCGGAGGAGCACATCCGACAGGTGGAGCTGGTGGTCGACTTGGCCTATCGAGAGGCCCCGGTGAAAGTGGTTGAGGGCAAAGGGATCACCGTGCTTTTGGGGGCGCCTCCCGGCGCGCTTCAGCTGCACGCCGACGGGAAGAAGCTTTGGTTATCACTGGACTCTCTGTTGGTTAAGGACGACGAACTGTCTACCGCTGAGCTGGTGCGGGTGATTCGGGCCTACACCGAAAAGTATCCAGATGCAGCGGCGGTTCAACTCAAAGTGACACTGCCGCAAGGGCTGGATGAACCTCGTAAGCTGGACTACCGCTATCTGGTCGAGCGAAAGCAACTGGTGGTTCGGGTCGCTGGTCAAGAGGGCGAGGCTTGGCGTTCCCCCGTCATCGAGGAGTGGAAGCCGTACCGGTTTGGCCAGAGGTCGTTGGCGATGGCGGACTTGGCGCACTGCACCGAGGACGAAACCACCCATCATCTGATCTGTGACGAGCCTTAGAAACGGGAACCTGGCTGGGTGAGGAGCGGGCGCTCTTCTTCGGTGGAGCTGCGTGCTAGCATTTCGTTCCGGTGCGTGTAGCGACCGAACTTCAAGATGATGTCACGGTGCTTATACTGGAACCCAAGTGCATTTTCGTAGTTTCCGGCGCGCTCGGTGCCGGCGGTCTGGGCCACGAGGGCTTCGAACGTTTGCACCGCGAGGTCGTGGTCAGCCAAGGACTCCTTGTGCATCAGTGGCATTACAGAGAGGGCCACCCATGACTTGGTGGGTCAGTGGCCGAGCTCACCGATGATGGCGGCTTCGTGGGCGCCGCCGAAAGTCGCCCGAAGGTGCTCGTCAACCTTGGGGTCTTTTACCACCACTGAGCGACGATCGGGTCGCCCCTTTCGGGTGCGGACGGGCTGTCAGACCAGTCGCCAAACCAGAGCTCGATAAGGGCGTTTGCGACCGAGTCCATGAATTATCCTCGGGGAACGCGACTAGGGGAGCTGGGCGTTCAGCCAAGTATACAATTTCTAGTTTGGTGACTTCCAAAACTAAGTGAGTGTATCCGACGGTGGGGGATGCGCGGTGTCGATGGGTCGGGTAGAGCAAGGTGTGGGCACGCTTCTCGAACAGATCGACACGGTCGCTGAAAAACACGCTTCTCTCCTGATCGCGGGAGGCATTGGGCTGGCGTTAACCGGCGGATCCTGGTTGGGGCTCGCCTGGATGGGGCTGAATCTACTGCCGTTTGGGAATGTCCTTCTGTCATCGAGCCTGCTAATTAGTGGCTTACTTGCTGCATTTGCGGGGTTTAGATCCGGGTCTTCGCCTCGGTACCCCACGCCGGAAGAGACCTTCCCCAGTCTCTCGCTCATCGAGTTCAAGGCGGTGCTGTATGCGGGCGATCGGCCCTTGTGCGTGTGCACCGACTGCCTCATTTTTGTACCCGCCCAGTTCAGCACCGGCGCCTGCCCGCGCTGCGTGTCCTCGGTGCGCTACTACGAAATCAACACGGACGAAGACGTCGAGATGGTCCTCCTCGACCTCCCCGGCGCACCCAGCGAGTCTCTGAATGTCTAAGCAAGCCCTCCTCGACGCTCTCCTTCCTTTGGCCAAGACCATCGCCGGTCTGGACCTCACCCACGCCGAGGGCGCCCAAGCGCAGCTCGAAGCCGCCCATCCCATTGCGGGGCTGTCGGCCTTGTCGGCGCAGGTTTTAAAGGCCCGTGACGATGGCTGGCTCACCCCGCGTGGCGGAGATGGCCTGTTCTTCGGTCGGGTTTGCAAGGCGTCAGACGCCACCTTTGGCCTGTCGGTCGATGCCGTCGATATGGTCGCCACGGGGCCAGTTCATACCCATCCCAACGGCGAAGTCAGTCTGTGTTTTACGGACGCGGGCACGCCCAAATTCATGGGCCAACCAGAGGGCTGGGTGATTGAGCCTCCGGGAAGTCGCCACGTTCCGACGGTGACGGACGGTCGGATGGTCATCTTGTACTTCCTGCCGGGCGGCGCGATGCGCTGGGAGTGAGTGTTGGGACTTCGGTCCGCCCCAGTGATCCCGGATCTGTCGTCTGGTAAAGCCCACCCAATTATTGCGCGTCTCTCTCGGCGATCCAGTCGTACAAGTATTCTCGTTCTTCATCGCTTGTGGTGAAATCACTGCGCCAGCTCCAGCCACCGTAAGAACGATACTCACTCTCCCATTTGTCCCAATCTCGGGCAGCGTTGGGGCCGATCTCCACGTACATCTGATCGAGCATTTCTTCCATGACTGTCCCGTTTAGGGCGCCTCCGATCGCGAGGTGGCTGTGGTAGCGAGCTTGAAGCTCTGCCGCGAGGGTAGGCTCCTCTTGGAAATGCCAAAATAAGGCGTTGTTCCCTGTGAAGTCATTCCACTGGGTGGCGCTTTGACGGGCAGTCTGCCACGTTTGACCGAGGGCGTGGTTGAAGTCCCAGGGCGCGTAGTGGAAGCGACCTTCACCGGGGGCCGCGTATAAGTAGGCGTTCTTGCCGGCGCTGTCATCGGCCGCGAGGTGGTGGACCAACAGGAACCAGTCCATGAATTCTTCGGTGAAGAGCTGGCTGTCCACCTCGGTTGCGAAATCGGTGTGATTGGAAGAGCCGGCCCACTGCGTGAGCTGCTCGATGTCGGTGAAGTCGGTGAGCGGTAAGCCCTCTTTCTTCTCCCAACCCGCCGAGAGTGGGTTCTTCAGGTAGAAGTTAGCGTCGTGGCTGACCGATTTGTACAAGTTGCCGCCGTCGACGAAGCCCATCTCACGGATAAATTCATCGTCGATGTGGTCGATTCCCAAGAATAAACCCAGGTAGCTGCCGTTGACGTAGACCACCACGGGGAAGGTGCGTGGGACCATCCGGACCTAGCCAAAGTTGGTCGCCATACGGTCCCAGACGGCGTAGACCAGCGCCTGTCGTGTATAGCTGTTGTCGTCGAAGTTGGAGATGAGGACGAGGTGGTCCTTGTTTTGCAGCCCGACGCTACCGAGGTCGATTTGGATGGGGTCGAATTCGAGGGTGTAGTTGTTCTTTGGGTAGCCCGCGCTGGCTGCACCGCGGATCTTCATCTGGCCCTGATACTGAACGCCGTCGAACCAAGCCGGTGCCGGCTGGTAGTTTTGGCTGGGAGGCGCGGACGGTGCGAGATGCAGCACGGGCAGGCCCCACTCGCGGCTGTAGGTTTCGGGGTCGACGGTGATGTTGGCCGGGTTGGACCAAGCGTCTGCCACACCGATGTTGGCGGTCGCGGTCTCGGGGACACCCGTGGTGCCCGTTTGTTTTGCCCAGAAGAGGACCGCGTGCTCCCCGGCCTGGTCGACGTCGGGCGTCCAAGACCACTCGTTGCCATTTAGGTCGCCGCCGGGGGTGACCCAGCCTGTGTCGAAGCTATCGGCGGGGCAGCTGGCGGACGCGGTTGTGGCCTGGCCTTCGACGATGAACGGCTCGCCGAGGGTCACAGAAGGCAGGCAGTCGAGCGTGGCTGGGTTTTCGGGTACTTGAGTACCCCCATTGAGGGCGTCCGGCGTGGGAGCAGTGGAGATGACCCAATCTGGATAGCCGTCAGGACTGCGGGCCAACGCGACGTCTGGGATGAGCGGCCCCCATTCCACGCTGTCGACGACCTCGTCTAGGTAAACCAACCCGAGCCACTCGCCGTTGACGTCGAGGCGGAGCTGGAGGTGGTTCGGTCCTTCTTCGGGGTCGTTGTCGGCGAAGAAGACGAGGGTTTCACCGGCCGGGAGGGTCAGGGACGGATGGAGTGTGCCGGCTTGGTCAAGGTCGTTCACCAGTCGCCAGCCAGCGAGGGAGACCTCTTCGGAGGTGGGGTTGTACAGCTCGATCCAGTCGGGATGGGCGCCCACCTCGTCGGTCAGGCCGGTGGCGTTCGCGGCCACCACCTCGTTGATGACCAGCGCTGGCGGTGGACGGGCGACGTGCGTTGTGGAATCGTCCTCAATCGCTATACCTCCGCGGTCATCGCACGCTGTGAGCCAGGTAGTCGACGTAAGAACAACGAGGATTGCGGCACGCATGAGGACTCCTAAAACCCGCAGTCTGCTCATTTTGGCACAGAATCACGCACATCGGGCCACGAACTGGGTCACGGTGCTCCCTTTTCGGCTCGTTCGAACCCAATCAACGACTTCGATGTAAAAACCGAATAAACTGTTCGGTATGTACGACCTGAATTACCAACATCTTCGATATTTTTGGATGGTTGCCCTAGAAGGTAAATTGACACGGGCTGCTGAGCGTTTGAGATTGGCGCCATCCACGGTGAGCGCCCAGATCAAGACCTTGGAACGTCAGCTGGGTCACCCGCTCTTCGAGCGCCGTGGGCGTCAGCTTCACATGACCGAGTATGGCCAAGTAGTCCGGGAGTACGCCGATGATATCTTTGCCTTAGGAGAAGAACTGGTCGATGCGGTGCGGTCAGAAACGCGGGTTCAACACGCGTACCGGTTGCGTGTGGGCGTCTCCAACAACCTACCGAAGTCCGTCGCCTATCGGCTCCTTTCGCCGGCGCTCAACGTCGATGGCTTCCCGGTACATCTGGTTTGCCGGGAGGATCATACGGCCCGGTTGGTTGCGGATCTTGGGATTCATCACCTCGACCTTGTGCTGTCTGACGCTCCGGTGGCGCTCACCTCCGACATCGCTGCCGACAGCATGCTTCTCGGAGGCACGGGTGTAAGTCTACTTGGAACACCGCGAGTCGTGTCCAAGTGTCTGGCGAACTATCCGCAGAGCTTGAACGGTGCGCCCGTGTTGTTACCCGAGAACGGTTCGAATATGCGTGGTCTAATGGAGCGTTTTTTCGAGCAAAACAACATCCGTCCTCGGGTGGTGGCTGAATTCGGTGACAGCGCGCTCTTGAAGGCTTTTGGCCAGGCGGGCACAGGTCTTTTTCCGGTTGCTACGATGGTAGCCGAAGATGTCTGTACGCAATACCGGTGTGTTGTACTGGGTAATTTGGATTCGGGTCTCCGTGAGAACTTTTATGCGATTACCGCGGCGGCCAAGCGTCGTAACCCGGCCGTACTGGCGGTCCTCGACGCTGCGGCTTCTGCGCTGGCACCCTATTCTTCGTAAAAATCGAATGAACATGGGTGAACTTTCTAATGGACCATTGATGTTGCGTTCTTTAACTGGACGCTAACCATCAAGGAGTTCCCATGCCCGATCGTTCCGGCGTCCATCGTTTTGTGACCGAGGCCTACCCAGACCTGAAAGACCACTTCACCGATCTGGCCGCAGTTCAGAGGCCGTCCACGCTTTTTGTGACGTGCTCGGACTCCCGCGTGGACCCCTCCCTGATCACCCAAACCAAGCCGGGCGAGCTGTTCGTGCTCCGCAATGTTGGCAACCTGATCCCTGTTCACGGTGCAGACCATGAGTCCGGAGCGGTGGTGGAGTACGCGGTGAGCGTACTGAAAGTCAGCCGAATCGTCGTCTGTGGGCACAGCAACTGCGGCGCCATGGCGGGTCTTCTAAACCCGGAGGGCATCAAGCATTTGACATCGGTGGCCGGTTGGGTCGAGCACGCTGCTCCCGTCCGCGATCGCGTGTGTGATGTTCACGCCGACGCTCAATGGGACGCTGCCATTCGCGAGAGCGTTGGTCTGCAGATCGAGCATCTGCAGACGCACCCCTGCGTCTCCGAAGCCATGGCGGCCGGGAACCTCGTTATCGAGGGCTGGGTCTACGATATTGGGCATGGCAAGGTGGACTTTCATTACGAGGTTGGCACCCTTGGCGCGCCGAATAGCTAAGGAAAAATGCGGGTAAGTAGGGATCAGCGTCGCCCCGTTTATGGCGGTGCCGACGATGAAGGAGCTATTTCTCTGGCGTCTGAATTAAAAAACGGATGGCGGCGATGACGTCATCTTCAACCCATTGACGGCGATACTCCAACATGAACGTTGTGTCGCCGCTCTTTTTGATCTCGTACACCGCGTCTCGCCATCCGCTGCCGCCGATCATCGGGTTGTCGGGCGGTGTCGTGAACTGCCACACTTTCCGGGTGAGATAGGTTTCGTCGACGTCGACCTCTAACCACTCGTAGCCGGTGCCCGCTCGGGCACAGATACGGATGGATACGGTCTCGCCAGCAAGACCGTCGACGGTGAAGGTCGGGTTGGGGTCGTTCGAGATGTCGTCACAGCTGATCTCGATGTCGAAGCTGGGCTGTTCCTCGGCTTGGGTGGCCTCGGGCCTCTCTGGGGCCAGGAGGGTGGCGAGCTGCGGGGCCGGTGTGGTGTGTTTGCAGGCGGAAAGCGCGAAAAAGACGAAGAGCAATGACTTCATGGGGGCTCCGAGCGAGGAGTTGGGTAACCCGTCGCTGGGTCCTGGCCTTCCTTCCTTCGTTGCCCGGACCACAGTGTTCCGATTTTCTCTGACCGAGTGGTGCGCTAGAATGACCAGGCACCCACAAGCGCTTCACTCTGCTCCCACAATTTTCCGGCGACGTCTTCGTCGTTCGCCTTGGCGTGGACGAAACACTCGCTGACGGGTCCGCGGCAGTCCATCAGCCCGGTTGGGCCGTAGTAAGCTCCCGAACGCGCGTGTTCGTCGGCCGCGGCCAGCACCTGGGGATACGAACCCTTGAGCGCACTTTGGGCGACGAGCTTGTTCGTGAGGCTGTACATCCAGGCCATCAGCGCGCTGCCGCCCTCCATGCCCACGCCAGCGCTCTGCAGGTTGGTTGCGCTGTAGCCGGGATGGCTGCCCATGGACTTCACCGGGCTGTTGGCGGCTTGTAATCGACGATCGAGTTCGAAGGCGAACATCAGGTTGGCCAGCTTGCTCTGGCAGTAGGCCACGGTGGGTTCGTAGGACTTCTCGGACTGCAGGTCGTCGAGGTTGATCTTGCCCCATTTGTGCGCCACGCTGCTGACGGTGACGATGCGGCCCTCGGACTTCTTCAGCAGCGGGTAGAGCTGTGCCGACAGGCGAAAGTGGCCCAGGTGGTTGGTGCCCATCTGCAGCTCGAAGCCCTCTTTTGTACGACGCAGGGGGGGCTGCATGACGCCGGCATTGTTGATCAGGGCGTCGAGCTTGGGGTGCTCGGCCTCGATCTTGGCAACGGCCGCCGAGATGCTGTCGGGATCGGTGAGATCGAGGGCGACGAACTGAACGTTGGCCTTGGGGTTGTTCTTGTTGACCAGCGAGATGGCCGACATCGCTTTCTCGGCGCTACGACAGCCGATCACTACGTTGGCGCCGTGATCGGTGAGGATCTGAGTGGCCTCTAGGCCGATGCCGCTGTTGCCGCCGGTGATGAGGTAGGTACGGCCATCGAGACTGCTGAGCTCGGCTGGCGTCCAATTCTTGTAAACGTGCATCAGGGGTACTCCGCCGGTCAGTAGCGAACGTCGACCGGTCCGTAGATGTTGTCCCACTCAACAGGTTCGTTGAGGGTGTTGTAAGAGTCGGCCTGTACCCAACTCCAGCATCCATAACAATTCGCGCTGACCAGAAACTCGACTTCGATGGTCTGCCAGGGGCCGATCCAGGGGACTTCGACCCAGTCGTCGCCGTCCTGACCGACCACGGGCGCGTTGTTCTCGTCGATGTACAGGTCGACCCAGAACGGGCCAGCGCCCAGATCGCCGTAGTTGCTGATCTCGACGACGTAGTACACGTCGAATGGGTCGGCGAGCCAGTCGACGAAGTCGATGGAGAGATCGGCCGGATATAGGGCGCCGCCGGTGGTTCCGCTGACGTCGACATCGGTCTCGGCCTGGTTGTTGTTCTCGTTGAGCTCGCTCACCTCGCGCTCGATGTCGACCACCGCGGTGAGGGTGTGTGCGCCGGAGGGTACGCCTGCGAGGAGCATGACGGTCTGTACGGTCTCGCCGGGCCCCACCCAAGTGACCCGGCTGAAGTCGTCGCCCACGTCGCCGGGACCGAGGTTGTTCGGGCCGTCTAGGAAGACATCGACCCAGAAGTCGGCTGCGCCGGAGGTGCCGCTGTTGTGCACGCTGACGGTGACGTTGAGGCCGTCGGCAGAGGGGCTGGCGGTGAGGGTGCTGATGGACAGGTCGGGCGACGCGCTGCCGAGCACTTCTACGGTGACGGGGGGGCTGATCAGGTCGTCGAGCTGGGCCTGAATGGTGGTGCTACCCACGCCTGCTGCGGTGAGGAGTCCACCGTCGAGCTGGGCAACGGCACCGTCGGAGGTGACCCAACGGACCAGGCCGGTGGCGTCGCTGCGTTCGCCGTCGGAGAACTGTGCGGTGGCGGCCAGCTGCACCTGCTGCCCCTTCTCGAGGACCAAGCTGCCGGGTTCGACGGACAGGGCGGTGATGGACTGGTCGGTGACCACAATCTGGACGCGTTCCGAAGCGACGTCGCCCAGCTTGGCCCAGATGCCTGCGGTACCCAGCTTTTGGGCGACAATGACGCCCTCTTTGTCGAGCTGCGTAGACGGCTTGGCGATGGCCTTGTCCGAGCTCTTCCAATCGACGACCGGGGTGAGGTCGGCGGTGGACCGTCCGTCGTACAGACCGATGGCCTCGAGCTGCAGCTCGGTCCCGATGGGCACGCGCAGGGTGTTGGCGTCGACCAAGATGCCGAGCAGGTCGTCTTGGTGCTTGCCTTTGCCCTGGCCACCGCCGCAAGCGACGAGCAGTCCGAGCAGCAAGATGGCGAGTTGGCGGGCCATTACTTGCGGGACAGGTCGGCGCCGAGGGCGTTCAGCAGGTGGGTCTGTGACAAGTACGCGTTCTCGGAGCCGCTGGCGGTCATGGGATTGGAGTAGGGGACCCAAGCGAAGTCGGGGTGTTCTTCGTCGTTGTCCCAGGTGCCCTCAAGCACCACGCCGTTCTCGTCGGTGATCAGCGTGTAGCCGTAGACTTCGGTGAAGCCCTTGGCGTCTGGCGTGCCGTCGTCGACGTGGGATTCGTCGACGGCGTCGGTGGCGAAGTCGACCGAGGCCTCGACCATGAAGGTGCGGCGGATGGCGTCGACCGTGGCCAGGCCCTCGATGGCGCTGAGGGTACCGGAGCCGATTCCGCTGACGTCGTCTAGATCGTCGAGGGTCTGGAAGGGGCCGTTCTCTTCGCGGTAGTCCACGATGCGGTTGGCGAGGGTCTCGCCGATGCGGGGCAGGGTGTCGAGCGCTTCGACGGTGGCGGTGTTCACGTTGACCAAGGTGCTCTTGGACGGGTCGATCTCGACCACGTCGACGGTGGCGGCGTAGGCGGGGAAGTTCCACACTTGCTCGCCAGCGTCGGTGTCGAACACCAGGGGTACTTGTTGGTCTTGTAAGTAGAAGGTGATGATTCGATGGAACGCCGCCGGGGTGAGGTCGGAGATGTCGTCGTCTTCACCGTAGTACCGGGCGCCGAAGAAGTGGCTGTAGGTGCTGTAGTGCGTCTCGGAGAGCAGGCCCTTGACGTCGGCTGTGGTGAAGCGAACGTCGCCGTCCAGAAGTGGCGCGATGACGTCTTCGACAGGCTCTTCGTTGAGGATGGCCGCCGCCGACCAGCCGTTGCAGTGACCCCACCAAGTGCCGCCTTCGGGGCTGTAGTGGTTGAGCAGCTCCCACGCGGGGATGAAGAACGGGTTGGGGTAGGTTTCGCCCTGCGTGTACAAGCCCAACGCCACCTTATCCATGGGAGACAGTTCGTCGATGGGGTAGGACCAGCCGTCGGCGTGGGTGAGCTGGCCGCCTTCGATGGTGAGCTGGCCGCCGTCGAGGTCGGCGAGGACCTGGTCGTAGAAGGCCACTAGCGCGTCCACGAACTCGCCTTGCTTGGTTTGGTACTCGGCGAGCTGGGTTGCGTACTCGGGGCTGTCTTTGTCGAGGTCGCCCAGGGCCTTCGACAGCAGGTCGAGCTCGGACTTCATGGGCTTGACGTCGGGCTCGAGACGGTTCGACAGGGTCGTGCGGCCCTCGTAGCCAAACACCAGGGCCGACTTGGACTGTGGCCACCAGCTACCGTTCCAGGGCTGGAAGCCGAGCGGTGCGCCGTAGGCTTCGGTTTCGCCGTCCATGGCCTTCTGGGAGAGGCTGACTGCGCTGTCGATGTCGACGGAGGAGTTGAGGGCGGCGCGGAAGTCGTAGTCGGCGGGGGGCGCGGTGGCGGCGCGGCGCCGGAGGCCGTTGACCTCGGACTTCTTCAGCAGGCGGGACTCGCGGTTCTCGGCGACGGTCCAGGTGGGCCAGGGTTGGCCGACTTCGTAGCGGGAGGCGACCACGCCACCGCCCATCTCGTCGTCGTAGATGGCGTCGACGGTGACATCGTCGACCTTATCGGTGGACAGGTAGTGGCCGTTCTCGAGCTTGCGCTCATCGCTGGAGACGCGGACACCGAAGGGCGCCAAGTAGGTGGGCGCGGCGGTGAGCATGGACTGCGACAGCGTGGACCAGCTGCGGCCGAGTTGCGTGCTATGGAAGGCCTGTTGCTTGCGCTCGCCGTCGACGTTGGTGAACGACACCAGACCGGCCATGCGGTTGCGCTTGGACGTGAACACCAAATAGACGACGGGGTCGGTGTCGAGCATCTCGGCGTCGATGTCGTTCAGTGAGGCGTCGACCGAGGCCTTGATGACCGTCAGGCTGCGAACCTTGCCCCAGGGCGTGACCGCGAAATCGTAGAGCGGATCGGACTTCTTGGGCTCGAAGTCGTGCTCGACCACTTGGTAGGTCCACACCACCTCGTCGCTCCACAGCTCGCCCACCGCGGCGATACTTCCGTCCAGGTCGACCGCGCCCGTCTCACCGTGGACGTCTGCCAGGCGGTAGGTGGTGCCCAAGTGCCAGGTTTGACCCACGTTCCATTCGAGGTCTACGGGCTCGTCGTTCTGCTGATTGCAGGCGGGGACCAGGGAAAGAGCGACGAGAGTCAGGAAAATCGGATTGCGCATAAAGTACTCTAGAGGGAGGGTGAATCGGTGCATAGGCTCCGATTACCGGGCAAATAAGAGGTTGTCAGCGATATGTCAAAGAGGATCCCAGCCGTCGGCCCGGCGTACCTTTTGGGACCTTTGTTCCGCAAAGGGATAGGTCGGCGCATGGCTACCGCGAACCTCCCTACCCAGCGCTTCGGCGGGCTTCGCGCCTGGCTGATGGCCTTCTTTTACGACCGGTTTTTGGCCCAGCCCGAGGCCCACGGCTTGGGGGACTGGCGGCGTATGCTCATCCAGCCTCTCACCGGCGTGGTGGTCGAGATTGGCGCGGGCACGGGAGTGAACCTGCCCAACTACGGCGACGTCGCCGAATTGCTGCTCACCGAGCCCGACCCACACATGCGCAGCCAGCTGGTCACCAAGCTCCAGGCTCGCCCCGAGCTGGTCGCCACCGTGTCCGATGCCCCGGCGGAGCGCTTGCCCTGTGGCGACCACTCGGTGGATGCGGTCGTCTGTACCTTGGTGCTGTGTTCGGTCCTCGACCCCGCCGTGGTGCTCGCCGAGGTCCGCCGGGTGCTCAAGCCCGGTGGCCGGCTGATCTTCCTCGAACACGTGGGTTCTGACGACCCGGCCGTGCTGCGCTGGCAGGGTCAGGTAGAGACCGTCTGGAAGCATTGTGCGGGTAACTGCCATCTGACGCGCCAGACCGAGGCTTCGATGGTCGCCGCCGGCTTCGAACTCGACGAGATCATCCACGCGAATATGCCTAAATCCGCTCAGTTTCTCCGGGTTACCATCCGTGGCATCGCTCGCTCTCCTTCTTCTTAGGTCTTGAAAAACGCCATGCACAATACGCTCTTCGTGCTCTTTGCCTTCGGTTGTGTCGCGACCGATGTCACACCGGAAGCCGACGTTCCCTCCCAGCCCATCGAAGTGGCTGCTCCCAAGGCCACGCCAGCCACCACAGATGCCATCGTGGCGCAGATGCGTACCCAACCGATCCGTACTTCAAACCATGGGAAGTGTCGGATGGAATGCCGTAAGATCAGCGAAGCCGAGGTGGAGGCGATTCTGATGAAGGACGGGCGTCGGGACCCTTCGCGCAGCCGGACCGAGGAGGGGAAGTGCCCGAGTCACGCGCTGGAGGGCAAGAGCCTAGATGGTCCCGAGGTTCGGATTGTGTTTGCGGCATGTGATGACGTGACGCTGGTGGTGACGACGATCGACCTGGACACGGACTGGCCCTGCGACTGCCCCTGATGTCAACGGGGGTCTCAACCCTCGGTCACCCTGTGTGCACTGCAGCACATTCTTCCGAGGTCAGCGAAGCGGACCCGCGGACAGACGTCGGACGAGGACACGTTACAAGCTGCTGGCCCTGGACTGATTAGCGCATGGCGAGACCCAGGCGAGTCTCTCCATCGCCGTGGCGCCGCTCAATGAATCCCCAGTGGCCGTCGTCTCGAATCCACGCGACCGTGCTGGCTCTCGTACCGTAGCCATCGAGCGCGACAAACGCAGCGGACAGGCCTCGCTCGAGCGCGAGTGGTACGCCTGTGTTGGGCAATACATCGTCTGAATACCGAGCTGGATTCTCCAGTGCAGAGAACAGGGCATCCGGGTCCAACCCATGGGTCTGGACCGCCTCACACAAGGCCAAAGATTTGGGCCAAGGCGAGTCCAACACTGCGTTCGACAGGCCGTGAACCCCCGGTGCAATGGCCTGGGGGGCGGTATCGGACCCCACCACCCACAACGCCTCACCGTCCTCTACGAGGAGGTTGAAACCCGAGTAAGCTTGGCGCGAGATTCCGCTCGCAAAGTCAGAAGCGGAAGCAGCGAGGGCGCCTTGAACCACCAGCTCTCCACGAGAGGGTCCAGCGTGTGGCTGCATGTACTTTGGCTTGCGAATGTTGGTCAGCGCCGCGAACCCCCCGCCGGGACGGAGCAACATCCACGCGCCAAGTGCCTGCAGATCCTGTCCGCCCACGAGGCCCTGTGGCCACAGGTGAGCCGCTGCAGTTGGGCGGGCGAAAAACTCATCTCGATTGGCAGCGATGAGGGTTCGGATTCCAGGAATACAGCGGTTGGCGACAGCGATCAGGCACATGGACCACCCTTAATCACGGATGAAGGATTGCTCAAGTGGCTTCCCGGGCGAGTGAAAGGGCCCATCCGATGCGTTCGGCGGAAGGGGAGGACAAGAAGCCGCGCCCTGACCGAACCTTTGCCGCGATCTGAAGTCGGTAGGGGATAGGCTTGGTTTGCGCTCATCCACAGGGCGAAACCAGGAGCCTCCTCATGACCCATAGCGGCCCCCATAGTCACGAAATCGACGCTCGGAATGCATCGGTGCAAATCTACCTGAACGGCGAGCTAGTGCCCCGAGAACGCGCCATGGTTTCGGTGTTTGATAGCGGTTTTTTGATGGGTGATGGCGTGTGGGAGGGCCTGCGCGTGTACAACGGCAAGGTGCCCTATCTCGACCAACACCTGCGACGCCTGCAGGAGGGGGCCAAGGCCATCGATTTGCACATCGGCCTGGACCGCGCCGAGCTCGCGAGAGCGGTCCAGCGAACCATCGACGTCAACAACATGATCGACGGTGTACACATTCGGCTCATGGTCACCCGCGGTCTGAAAACTACGCCGTTTCAAGGGCCGTCCGTCAATGTCGGGAAGGCGACGGTGGTGATCGCCGCAGAGCACAAGGTGCCCGACCCAAGGGTGGTGGCCACGGGGCTAAAACTGATGACGGTACATGTGCGGCGCGGTCGGCCGGATGTGCAAGACCCCATGTGGAACTCCCACAGCAAGCTGAACTGCGTCACCGCCTGCATTGCCGCCGCCAAAATAGGTGCCGACGAGGGGCTCATGCTCGATCCACACGGATTTGTAGCCACCTGCAATAGCACCCACTTCTTCATCGTGCGTGACGGTGCTGTGTGGACCTCCTCGGGCAAGTACTGCCTGCACGGTATTACCCGTGGCAACATCCTTCGTTTGGCCCACGACGCTGGCATGGTCACGCGACAGTGCGACTTCTCGCTCACCTCGGTGTACAGCGCTGATGAGGTGTTCTGCACGGGGACTTTTGGCGGCATTACCCATGTACACAGTGTGGACGGTCGCGACATCGGCGACCGGCGAATCGGTCCAATCACCACACACCTGCGGGCGCTGTACACCGCCGACATCAACGCGCAGGTGGGTCGCTGACCGCCAGAGACCTATGCCGGAACACACCGTCTGCGCGGGCGGCACCCAAGACTGTCTGGGTGGCGATGTGGAAGCCATAGTGGTCGGCGATATCGTGTGCAATTTGAGGTAGTGGACCAGTTCTGGTTCGGGATCGGTATGGATAGAGATGGAGCGCCCGTTAGTGGCGCACCTGACCTCATTCCGCTGTACCCGTACATCGTGCGAACTGCTGCGTTGCGAGGGGCCATGTACGTGAGCTGTACAGGCGCGGCCGACGGTGCATTCTTCGGTAGCCCAATAGCTCCTGTAGCCCCGACTGCGCGTCTTACTTTCATGGCCCGGCCAGCATCTCTGCTGGCCGGGCTTTCCATTGGCTCGCGAACTGAATGACGGCGTCGACAAACACCCGGGAGCGAGTCGTGAGTATGCCTCGGTCGGGGTAAACGATGTACAGACCGATGGTGGTACCCACGGGGTCGGGAAGAACGCGGACCAACTCGCCGGTCCGAATGGGTAGGCCATACTGGTTCTCGGAGAGCAGGGCGATGCCACCGCCGGCGCTGGCGATGGCGAGCAAGAGTCGTCGATCGTTGGTGATAAAGGAGCCGTCTACCGCGAATCGGCCGCCTTCGCGTAGCGGCCACCAGGCGCGGGGACGGTTCTTGTTGTCGTAACTGCGGAGTAGCTCGTGGTGGGCCAAGTCGGCCAGCTGGGTGGGGGTGCCGTGGCGTTCGAGGTATGCGGGTGACGCGACCAGTCCCACGCCAAGGGTGAGCAGACGCCGTTGGATGAGGTCGGGGCTCCGCAGCACGCCGCCACGAATGGCCACGTCGAAGCCCTCGGTGGTCAGGGAGACGTACCGAGTCTCGGTGAAGATCTCCAACGAGACGTCGGGGTGTTTGCGCTGGAACTCCAGCAGGACTGGCGAGAGTGGGTCCACCATCAGGGGCGGAATTGCGACCCGCAATAGGCCCTTGGGTGTGGCCGAGGCGTCGGTGATGGAGCGCTCGGCGGCCTGGAGATCGGCTAGGGGACCCCGAACCCGCTGATACAGCGCTCGACCGGCGCGGGTGACCACGATCTGGTGGGATCCGCGCTGGACCAAACGCTCGCCTATGCGCTCCTCGAGGCGGGTTAGACGCCGGCTAATGGTGGGTCTAGGGACGCTCAGGACCCGCGCGGCGGCAGATATGCTTCCTTGTTCGACGATTTGCATGAAGGCTTCATAGATGTTTAGACTCATGGCCACTCTGTATCGTTTTCGTTCTGACTTGGAACGAAAACGTACGGAGACAGTGCAGGGATGTGCGCGTATAGGAGGTTCTCCTGGAGAACCAATGCGCACTCAAACCCTGCTTTTTTCCGTCCTCATGGCCTGCTCTACCGGCACCGAAGAGGGCTCGGACAGCACTCCCAGCGGCACCACCACGGTGCCCGTAGAGAACCCTTACGGCGAAGCGAAGAACTGTCCGGTCATCGAGACCGGCACCATCAGCACCAAGGCTGGCGGTGTGGATCGCACGTTAGAAATTGAGCTACCGGCCAATCCCCAAGGCGCACCCGTGGTCTTCGCCTGGCATTGGTTGGGCGGAAACGCCACCGAGATCTTGGACTGGATGCACCTCCGCGACCTGGCGGACGCTGGCTACATCGTGGTCGCCCCCGAGGCCGATGGCAGCCAGCTTTTTGAGTGGAACACCTTCGACGACACGTCCGACAACGCCGACTTCGCGTTGCTCGACAAGATGCTTCCCTGCCTGTCGGACCAATTCAACATCGACGACAAGGCGGTCTTCGCAACCGGGCACAGCGCTGGGGGCCTAATGACCAGCTTCCTCACCATGCACCGCTCCGATGTGCTGGCCGCCACGGCACCCTTCTCGGGCGGCACGGACTCTTGGAGCTACGATTCGCCGGCTCAGCCCATTCCAGTCCTGGTCACCTGGGGTGGCGTCAGCGACACCTACGGCGGCTACTCCTTCCAAGACGCCAGCCAGACCCTAATGGACCTGCTGACCGACGACGGAAGCTCGGTCTACGCCTGCGACCACGGCGGCGGCCACATCTGGCCCGACGAAACGCCGGACATGTTGGTGCAGTTCTTCGACGACCACCGTTTGGGCGAAGAGAGCCCCTGGAAAAACGGTTTGCCGTCGGGAATGCCCAGCTTCTGCGGCCTGTAGAGCCTGCGCCTACAGGACGTACACCTGCTTGTCGATGGAGCCACCCTCGACCTCATCCAGCCGATGCTCGCGGGCGCACCTGGGCACCTACTCGGGAACGGGAAAGCCTCGGTCCCGCATCAGCGCGTCGATCTGTACGTCGCGGCCTCGGAACGCGCGGAAGGCCTCGGCGGGGTCGACCGTGTCGCCTACGCTGAGCACGTACTGGCGAAGCGCCTGGGCCACCGTGTCGTCGTACATGGAGCCGGTCTCGTGGAAGGCCTCGGCGGCGTCTGCGGTGAGGGTGTCGGCCCACAGGTAGCTGTAGTATCCGGCGCTGTAGCCGTCGCCCGAGAAGACGTGTGCGAACTGGGGCGTACGGTGACGCATGACCAACTCGGAGGGCATTCCCAGGGTGGTGAGGGTGTCGCGCTCGAAGGCGTCGGCGTCGATGGGCGTGCTGCCGGCCAGGTGCATTTTCATGTCCATCAGGGCGCTAGACAGGTACTCGACGGTCTGGAAACCCTGGTTGAACTTCGACGCCGCTTGAATCTTCTCGACCAGCTCGTTGGGGATGGCCTCGCCGGTCTCGACGTGCACGGCGAACTTCGACAGCACCTCGGGCGTGAGCAGCCAGTGTTCGTTCAGCTGGGAAGGGAACTCGACGTAGTCACGGGCAACGTTGGTGCCGGACTGCGAGGGGTAGGTGACACTGGAGAGTAGTCCGTGGAGGGCGTGACCGAACTCGTGGAACAACGTGCGCGCGTCGTCGGACGAGATGAGCACCACGGTACCCTCGGCGCCCTTTACGAAGTTGCTGTTGTTGCTGACGATGGTGGTGGTGTTGCCTCGGAAGCGCTCTTGGCTGCGGTAGCTGTTCATCCAGGCGCCCGACCGCTTTCCGGTGCGCGCGTAGGGGTCGAAGAACCAGAGGCCCACGTGTGAATCGTCGGCGTTGGTGACTTCCCAGACGCGAATATCAGGGTGCGCGACCGGCACATCGTCCACCAGCGCGAACTGGAGGTTGTACAGCTCGCCGGCGACCCAGAACATGCCCTCGCGGAGCTTCTCGAGCTGCATATACGGCTTGATCTCGTCTTGGTCGACGTCGTAGCGCGCCTTGCGGACCTTCTCTTGGTAGAAGCGGTAGTCCCACGGAGCGATGGTGATGTCGGCCTCTTCGGAGTTGGCGAGGGCTTGCTGGTCGGCTACCTCTTCGACCACGCGGGCTACGGCGGGCGTCCAGACGGCTTCGAGCAAGGCCATGGCGTTCTCGGGCGTCTTCGCCATGGCGTCTTCGAGGCGCCAGTGGGCGTGGGTGGCGTAGCCCAGGAGCTGGGCACGTTCGGCACGCAGCGCGAGAATGACGGTGATGTTGGCGTTGTTATCGTGCGCGTCGCCGTTGTCGCCGCGGTTGATGAACGCCCGCCACACCTTCTCGCGGAGCGCCCGCTGGGTGGACTGGGTGAGAAAGGGGTCGACCGAAGATCGGGTGTTAGAGACAATCCACTGGCCTTCGAGCCCTTTGGCGGCGGCGTCGGCGGCCATGTTGCCGACCAGGCTGTCGGACAGGCCACCCAGCTCTTCTTCGCTGGTGAGCACAATCCAGGTCTCTTCATCGGCCATCAGATTTTGGCCAAAGGTGGTGTACACCGAAGCCAGCTCTTGGTTGATCTCGGACAACCGGGTCTTCGCGTCGTCGTCGAGGCTGGCTCCCGCCCGCACGAACCGATTGTAGGCACGCCAGGTGAGTCGTTGCTGAACGGGGTCGAGCTTGTCGAACTTCTTGCCATTGTACACGGCTTCGATGCGTGCAAACAGCTCGGGATTCTGGATGATCTGGTCGCGAAGTTCGGCTTGTTTGGGCGCCATCCGCTGCTGCAACGCGCGAAGCTCGGGTGTGCTTAGGGTGCTGAGATGTACGCCGTAGACGCTTTGGACCCGGCCCAGCTGCCGGCCAGAGTTCTCGTAGGCCTCGATGGTGTTCTCGAAGGTGGCTTTGCCCTTGGTCTGGGTGATGGCATCGATCTCGTCGAGGAGGGTGCCCATGGCGGTGAGGAGCGCGGGCTCGAAATGATCGCTGTTAACCTTGTCGAACGCCGGAAGTCCGCCGTAGGGGCCCGTCCAGGGAGCGAGCAGTGGGGAGTCGGTGGACAAGGAGGTCTCCGGGGACGTAGGGTCGGCAGCGAACGCAGACTGGATGAGGAGCAGGCTTGCGAGGACAGCAACGGCGATGCGCATGGTGGGGCTCCGGTTCGTTCCGGGTCAGTTAACGCATGGGTTGTCTGTTCAAGGTGAGGAACGTTTCGCGATTGTTTATCCGCCGCCCTATTTGATGTTCAGCAGCTGCTCGAGCGGGGCGCACTTGAAGCCCTTTGCACCCGCCTGATCGAGCATTTCGTTGTAGGCGACTTTACGCAATTTTGGAGGTGCCTTCTGGATGGCTCTCCAGGACTTCTTTAGTGCGGGGCCGCCTTGTTCTGCGCCTACGCGTTTGCCGACCTCGGCCAGTCGCTGTTTCTGGTTGACCGAGGCGTCGTTCTGGACGGTCTCGGCCACCTTGCAGAGCCGGTCTAGATCATCCCTTTCGAGCCCATCACCCCACCCGCAGCCGACGGTGGCGCAGAGGGTGAGGATGGCAAACAGCTTGGATGACGACATGAGTAGCTCCTTAGACGCGTTCGCTCAGTCTACTGCTTGGTGACCGATTGGTACACCCCGGATGTGGTCAGGGTGACCGTGACAGTCTGGGCGCTCTTGTTTTTCCAGTACCATCCGTGCTTGCCGTCGAAGGTGGCCTCGAAGGTGCCGTCGGAACCTTGCTTAGTACCCTTTTCATAGCTGGTGAACTCGCTGGCGGGCCGGCCCTTGGGGTCGCCGTGGAACTCGAAGAACAGGGGTCCATTGTCGGCCGCCCACTCGAACTCCATGGCGTCTCCGGCGCGCATCACCGCCTTGATCTCGGCGCCTTGGTTTGGCAAAAGTGTGAGGCGCTGGGTGGTGGTCTGCTGGACGAACGGCACCTCTTGGGGGACTTCGGTGATCGGCGCCTGCTTCATCAGGCCCATCTGAGTGAGCCCGAGCTGGGTTCCGAGGCCGGTGGGGTCGACGCCGAGCTCGGCGGGCAGGACTGCGATCGCCAGCAGGACCGCTGTGATGAGCACCGCCGCAGCCGAGGCGATGGAGAGTTGGGCCACGGTGTGGCGCTGATCCGGTTGAACTGTGGCGAGGTTGGGCGTGTCGTTCTGGGGCTTATGCATTGAAGTAGCCATTGAGTTGGAAGACCACCAGACCCAGTCCAGCGACGATTAGCAGCAGATTAGCGGCGTTGGCCTGTCGCGCGAAGGAAGGGGTTCGGCGCCAGAACCCCATGGCGATGAGGACCATGCCCAAGGCGAGGAGCTGGCCAATCTCGACGCCCACGTTGAAGGACACAATATTGCCAACCAGGCCCTCGTCTGACAGCGCGAAGTCTTGCAGCTTGGTGGCGAGGCCAAAGCCGTGAAACAGGCCGAAGACGAGCACGGCGGCCTTGGTGTTCGGCTGAAACCCAAGCTTGCTCTTGAACACACCCAGGTTGTCGAGGCCCTTGTAGACCACCGAGAAACCAATCACCGCGTCGATGAGGTACGGGTTGATGTGGATGCCGCTGAGCACGCCAAAGAGCAGGGTCGTGCTGTGTCCGAGTGAGAACAGGGTGACGTAGATGGCCACGTCTTTCACCCGGTACAAGAAGAAGATGACGCCGATGAGGAACAGGATGTGATCGTAGCCCGTGACCATGTGCTTTGCGCCTAGGTAGGCGAAGGGAATGTACTGCGCACCCACACTTTGCTCTAGGAACAGCTGGTCGCCGCCGGAGACACCATGTGCCGCGGCCAAGGCCGGCACACAGACGAGCGTTACGACGACGAGCGCCTGCCAGAGGCGGTTTTTCGAGGGCGCGACGCGGTCATGCATGAGGGGCTCAGGAGGGAGGGGGAGAGGGAGGATCAGGTACCTCCACTTATCACTTTTATCGTTGTGCTCAACCGAACGCCCTTCTGTACGGCTGCCCTGTACTTGGTTGGCGTGATCAGCGGGCTGTGGGCCGACGGCTTCCCCTGCGACCACCAGGTACAGAAATACGCCGGCTTTTTGGCGGTGATGACACCAATCGCTGCGCCGTAAGTCGGCGCCGAAGCAGCCCGAGGACCATCATCGGTAGCCAGAACAGGCCGTTGGAGCTGGGCCCCACTTGGCAGCCGAAGCCGTAGTCGGCGGAGTTCGTTGGTGTTTCGACATCGCCGTCGCCCCCCTTATTGTGCGGTCTTCTTACGTCGCTGCAGTCGGCCCCACATCTTTAGCGGGCCCAGGCCGAGTCGCTCGTTGCGACAAATTTCGGCGTGTCGCCGAGCCCAGGCGTGGGTGGGCTGAAAACTGAGCAGGTCCGTGTATAGCCAAAAAGCGCGCTCGAAATCTCCGGCTGATTCAGCGTCGAGGGCCTGTTGATAGAGCGTATTGGCAATGGGGCGCCGGACATCGAGGAAGGTGGGCTCGCGGTGATCCCAGTCATGGGCTTTGGCGAGGAGCTCCGGTGCTCGGATGGCGTCTTGGGCGGCTTTCACGGCGTAACAACGAGACAGTGCAGCGGCGATCTCCGGCTGATTCTCGGTCTTCCAGCCGTCGTGCTTGGGCAGCTGTAGCCAGGCGGTTCGCCACGCTTGCTCGGCGGCGTCGCAGGCCCCCTCGTCTGCCCGTTGTAGCGCGACCTGTCGCTGGGAAGCGGCCAGACTGTCGACGGCATCGTGGGCGACTACCTCTACGACCCCGGTAAAACGAACCTCTCCGCGCAGGTAGTGTGCGTCCTCCCCGGGAACAATGGCCTGAGTAGAGACGTAGGCCTCTTGGTTGAAGCCACCTGCGGGAAGGGGCTTCCCAGCGTGGTCAAGGATGGCAAAGCCAAGGTCGTAGATGCCTTTTTTGATGTGGTTGGGTACCTCGAGGGCGTACTGACCGCGGAACACTTCGTCGGGGCCCCACTGGTCCATGGAGAGCCAGTCGTAGCCCATGGGCCGCGCCCATGTAGCCAGGTGGCTGCCGTTGCTGATAACCGCGAACACGCGGAAGTCGGTGTTGGGACGGCGTGTCCAGGTCTTCCAGGCCGTGTCGAGGTAGAACGCTCGCCCCTTGCCCAGCGTTCGATTGGGCATGTCCCAGCCTTGTAGACTGGCGCCGCCGGCGAAGTTGACCTTGGTATCTTCGGTAGGGGTCCAGCTGGGCTGCATGAACAGGTCGCGGCGGATAAACTCGCCGGAGTGCAGGCGTTTGCCATCCTTCCAAGGGGGCAGCTCGATCCAGTTGGCTTTGAAGTCCGCGAATTCGGTAAGCTCGGTGGTCACGTCCCAATGGCCGTGCATGTGCACGATATGGGGCCGCTGCTGCTGGAAGATATACTCCTGAACAAAGGGCTTATCGCGGAAGGTGTGCAGTGCGATAGGCACGTCGACCAGGCCGGCCACGTCTACCATTCGCTGTTTTCCCCACCACAGGAAGGCGCCCATGTCCATGTCGACATTGACCACAGGTTCGTCGATGAACAGGCGGCTGGCGAGGTTGTGGGTCATCTGCACCCGCCTGCGAATCACCCAGGGTGTTTCGTTCTTTCCCTCGTCGGCGAACCAGACGGTGTTGGCCCAGTTGGGCGGGACCGTGAGGGCGACGAGGAGGACAGCGCTGACCCAGGACGGCGCGCGCCACGTGGGCTGCTTCAGTTGGTGTTGGACGGCTTGTCCGACCTCCCAAGCGGCGGCGGCGAACAGCACCGAGGCGGGTCCGGCGAGCAGGCTCATCCATCGCCAGCCGCGCATCCAGTCGCCGTTGGCGTACGCGGCGAAGAACACCGTGACGGCGGCCATGGACCAGGCCGGCGCCCGTGCGGTCCAGCCAGGGTTGCCCACCGAGGCCAGGGGAAGTACGCCGGCCATGAGCAGTAAGACGACGATACGAACCTGGAGTCCAAGGTCGGGCAGGGGAAGCCACATCATCGCAAATCCGCCGCCGACGACTGCGGGCAGGACCTTGGCGAATCGCCCGTGGAATCCGAGCAGCCCTAGGGCGTAGATGGGAATGAACCAGCCTTGCCACAGGATTTGGGCATGGCTTCGCAGCTGCATCCAGCCGCGACCGTTCCATTGGTGAATGACGGTGCCGCCGGTGCCGACTTTGGCGTAGTAGGTCATGGGCAGGGGCCAGGCGAAATACCACAAGCGCAGGCCGGTTATGGCTGCGAACGGGGCGAGAATTGCGGTGGCCCAGGCCGCGAGGGGACGCCAGCCTTTACCGCCGTGCCAGGCGTGGATGACCACCCACAGGCCAGCGGCCGCGCCGTAGAGGATGCCCTCGGGACGGGTGAGCGCGAGGCCGAAAAATAAGAGTGCAGACCAGGGTCTTTGAGGGGATTTCTCGTCAAACTCCACCGAGAGGCGCCACAGCGCCGTGACCAAGAATGCCCCGAAGAGTGCGTTTTCGAGCCCGCTACCCGCCCACATGGCGTACACCGAGTTGCCCGCGAGGACCACGGGCGCCAGTAGGGCAGCGTCGCCGTGCGGGTCGTTGGGTATGGCGCGTTTGGTCAGGAAATAGCAGGCGAACAGCGTCCACGCCGTGCAAATCAGCGCCAGGGTTTTGGCCGTGCTGAAGCCGATGACGCCGAACAGCTCCAGAAATGCGATGAGGGCTGTCCAGGTGGGGTTGGAGTAGCCCTCGATTCGCTCTCCACCCGGCCAAGGCACCAGTCCCTCGCCATTGGCCAGGTTTCGCGCGTAGGCGAAGGTGATCGCGGAGTCCTCGATAAACCAGGCCCATACCTGCCATTGGTGCAGCGCTGCGAACAGGATGCACAGGGCGAGGACTGTGGTGTGGATGAGTGAGCGGCGAGACATAGGGCCGCTTAACCCCCGATGTTAGGGTCAGGTATTTCCACTTTCTACTTTAGACGGCTAAAGTATAAAGTGGAAATACCTGACCCTCCCTCATTGCTATGGCCATCTACGGGCCACTACCGGTAGCCCACCCTTGGGCTGCCTCGCCAGCACCG
>JAACDH010000426.1 GCA_009936995.1 Rhodobacterales bacterium | reverse complement strand
TTCTCCCCCAAGAGACACGGGGTTCCTGGCAATCCACACCAACTCTTGGCTCTCGATGGTCCAGCCACGGGCGGCGAGCTCACGGGCCACAGTGTCGACTTCGGTGGGCTCAGTGATGAACCGAGACCCCTCGGCATCCTCGTTGAGCTCGACGTCTTGTGCACCAGCTTCGATGGCTGCTTCTTCGGGATCTTCGCCGCCGCTGGGAGGCGTAGCCTCGATGGCACCACAGCGGTCGAAGTCCCAAGAAACGGACCCCGAAGAACCCAGCTGCCCCTTGCGGAAGAGAACCCGCATGTTGGGCGCGGTTCGATTCTTATTATCGGTTAGGCATTCCACGATCACCGGAACATGGTGCGGACCGTAGCCCTCGTAGGTGACCGTCTCATATTGCGCTTGATCGCCCAACAGCCCAGCGCCCTTCTTGATGGCTCGCTGGAGCGTATCGCGTGGCATCGAGTTCTTCCGCGCCAGCTCCATGGCCATGCGCAGCTTGGAGTTCATGTCGGGATCGGCCCCTGCCCGTGCGGCAATCATGACCTCCTTCGCCAGCTTGGTGAAGAGTCTACCCTTCGCGTTGGCTCCCGCCGCGCGGCTCTTTGCTTTCCATTGTGCACCCATACCGCGATTCTAACCTAGGGGGTCCCGCAGGACACCCGGCGCGACAAATCCGCCGATAAAACCCACGCGAGTGGTAAGCGTAGACAATGAAGCCTCCATCCGTTGTTCGCATCTACTCGACTGCTCAAGAGCCCAACTATCACTCACCTTGGAACTGCGAGAGCCCGTCGCACACCACCGGGTCTGGCGTCGTGCTCGCTTCGGGGCAAATCCTAACCGGCGCCCACGTCGTCGCGGATGCCACGTTCTTGCAAGCCCAAAAGGTCTCCGACCCGGATAAGTACACGGCCAGGGTGATCGCGATTTGCCACGATTCCGACTTGGCGTTGCTAGAAGTCATCGACCCGAAGTTTCAGTCAGACATCACCGCTGCGACGTTGGGCCCCCTCCCCAACTTACAGGACCGCGTTTCTGTCATCGGCTACCCGGTCGGCGGCGAAGAGATCTCGATCACCGAGGGGGTGGTGTCCCGGGTAGAGGTGCAGGTGTACTCCCACTCGCAGCGGCGTCTACTGGCTGTCACGGTCGATGCCGCAATCAACGATGGCAACAGCGGCGGTCCTGTCGTGCGGGACAACAAAGTGGTCGGCATCGCCTTCCAGAGCCTATCAGACGCCGAGAACATCGGGGAGATGGTGCCCACGCCCGTCATACGGCAGTTTCTCGAGGGTATTTCCTCTGGGAAGGAACCCGCCCTTCCTGATTTGGGTATCGCGATCCAGACACTCGAGAATCCAGTACTTCGACGCAAGCTCGGTCTTCGGCCCGGCGATTCCGGCGTCCGCGTTGCCCACGTCGCGTTCGGGTCCTCCTGCGACGGGCACCTCTTGCCCGGAGACGCCCTGCTCTCCATCGAGGGCCTCCCCATCGCCAACAATGGCACCGTGTCATTTCGTGGGCGATTCCGAACGCGGCTGTCGGTCGTACTCAGCGAGCGCTGGATTGGCGATTCCATCGATTTGGTCGTACTGCGCGAGGGGCGCGAGATCGCGACCCGAGTCACGCTCTGCCGACAGGTCCGCCTGGTTCCCCAATGCCGATACGACGTTGAGCCGTCCTACTTCATCTACGGCGGTTTGGTCCTTCAACCGCTCACACGAAACTACCTACAGACCTGGACCAAATGGCGAGACAAGGCTCCGAAAGCCTTTGTCACCGCTTACTATTCGGGTCATCGCACCGAAGAGAGACAGCAGATGGTGGTGGTCAGTCAGGTGCTCGCTGATGAGCTCAACATAGGCTACGTCCAGCTCTACGATGACTCCGTCGCAGCCATCAACGACGTTGTGCCACGAGATCTTGCACATGCCGTTGCGTTGCTCCGCGAACGGCGTACGGGCCTGGTCCAGATCCGCATGTCGAGTGGTTCCGTCGCCGTTTTTGACGCCCAAGAGGTCGCCAAAGCGGACGCGAAGATCATGGCGACGTACCACATCCCACAACCCAGCTCTCGTCCGTTTAGACGCTAGCCCGGCCGTTTTACGCCTGCCGGAGACGATAACGCGGTCCAAACCCTCCCCCAGAACCTGTGCCACGCTGGCTCGGATGGCTACAGGCCCCAACGACATCAATATTGATTATCGCCACCCGTTGTCACCTCGAAAGCCTCGCCGGGGAGGTTACCGAGAAGCTTGGAACGGAAGCCGCATAATGACCCTTTGCAGCACCACAGGACGAGCAAAGGCGTAGGGAAGATCAGCGACGGGATCGGCGCTTGCCACAGCCCTGGGGACCCACCGACTCTACCGACGACGTCGCATCATCAGAACCGACAACGCGACGGCGAGCCATCCCACAGGAAGCCCATTGGACTGGCTACAGGCGCAACCGCTGCCGGCGTCTGGTTCGACACCATCGACCGTGGTCGTACCCGTGTCGCCGATGCCGTCGACATCGTCACAATCTTGGTCGAGACCATCTTCGGTGAGATCGAGTGCATCGGGGTTCACGGCCGCGTCTAGGTCGTCGCAGTCGTCTTTGACGTCGAAGCCGTCGCGGTCTTGGTCGTCGTCGCGTCCATCACAGTCTTGATCGATACCGTCGTACCAGACCTCTTCGACTTCAGGGCCGATGTCGGAGGTGGTGTCGTCGCAATCTAGGCCACCGCTGCTGTCGATGGCGTGACCATCTCCGTCTTGGTCGTAGTCATCGTCGTCGTTGCAGTTCTGGTCGGTGCCGTCGTACCAAATTTCAGTAGCCGTTGGGTTTACGGCGGGGTCGAGGTCGTCACAGTCTGTGCCGCCGGCAAAGGCGTCGCTGGAGACACCGTCGGCGTCTTGGTCGTAGTCGTCGTCATCGTTGCAGTTCTGATCAACGCCGTCGTACCAGATCTCGGTGGCGCTGGTGTTGATGCTGGCGTCGTCATCGTTACAGTCGAGGCCTCCGACGATCTCGGAGTCTTCACCGTCGCCATCGACGTCGCTAATGTCGAGACCATCGCAGTCCTGATCGATGCTGTCGTAGGGGACCTCTGTGGCGCCGGGGTAACGGGTGCCGTCGGCGTCATCGCAGTCGAGGTCTTGATAGGAGCCGTCGAGGTCGGCGTCCGCGAGGGTGGCGTAGATGCCGCCGTACGCACCGATGTCGGGAAGTGAGCCGTCGAGATCAAGGTCGTCCGAGCCGTTGAGGTCGAGGTTGATGGATGGGTCGCCGGCGTCGCGCATGGGAGAGGTAGACGAGAGCCAAAGGTTGATGTCGGCGCAAGTGGAGGTGCCGGAGCTGTAGTTCTGGAATTCGGGGTCTGCCTCGACGGCGTTGCCGTTGAGGAGGAGGTCGGAGAAGGTGTCGGACCAGCCCAGGGTGTTGAAGAGGCCCAGGTATCGGCCACCGACAGAACCGCCACCATCTGTCACAGCCACGCCACCAAGATCAGAGAACAGTACGCTTTGGACATCAATGAAATCGGATCCGTCGCCGCTGGTCACGAGAAACCCATCACCAGTGTGTCCCACAATCGTGTTGTGGGCTGCAAGAGCCGCCGAAGCACGAAACTCAACCGCCGATCCCCCCTCTCCGAGGGCAAAGATGTTGTTGGTCATGACCGGTGCGTTGATTTCGGATAGGAGCACCGCGGACGGGCCCGAAAGGCTGGTGTTTCCACAGAACGTGTTGCCCTGAATCGTGGCATCCTCGCCGGCTGAAAAGTCAGCATTGAATCCTTCTATCGCCACTACCGAGTCAAAATCCGTCGCCGTATTAGCCTCGAAATTCGACCATAAAACGGTCGTCGTCGCGTCGTTGTTGTAGCCAACGTTGTCGAACAAGAACACGCTGCCACCGTTCCCCACATTACCGCTGGCGCTGAGTCCGTAGACCGACAAAGAGCCGTAATCGTAGACGTGAAGGACACCGCCCGTGGTGCCGGTGGAATCGGTGATTGACGTGTCTACAATACTGACGACGCTGGTGTACCCAAGCGAGGCGTGGCCACCCCAAATTTTCAGACACGCGCCATCATCACCCGTGCAGTTGTGGAACGTGCTGTCGGTGATCGTAGCGTTTCCTCTACCGAAGAACGCTGCAGCCCCACCGGAACATCCCGGAAAGACAACCGGATCACAACCGACTGGGGCGGTGCTAACGACGTTCTCAACATCAACCCGTTCAAGAACGTGACCGCCCCGATCGCCCGCAATAAGGCCGGGACCCTCGATGTTCATGTTTGTGAAGGAGCTGTCGCGTATGGTGAGGTCTCCATTGACAGAGACCAAACTCCCAACCTGGTCACATCCATCTGCATCCACGTTGTCCAGCGTCACGCCGCCGGATGGAAAAATTTCTCCACTTCCGAAGTCGATCGCAACACCGCCACAGGGCAGAGTGGCACTGATGAACGACTGGGTCGCTGCGCTCGCCGAGACGAACCTTGGCAGAATCGTCAGTCCGGGACCGGTACCCTCGATGTCAAGGCTCTTCCCCAACAGGTCAATGGTGCCCTCGCCAGAGAAGTCACCAGCGCCAATGACGATCGTGTCACCATCCGAAGCGACCACAACGGCTTGACCGACTGTCGGGTACGCTGATGGCACTACAAGACTAGCCGCACCAGCCACATTTGGAATTACCACCACGAGGGTGAACAGCAGAGATTTCGACGGACTCATTTGGCCTCCAGACGCGTTTCGCGTCGTGAGAAGAGAAGAGGTAGAATCAAGAAAACCAACCAGCCACTTGTCTGAGTAGTCGAGCTACTACAGCCCACTGGAGAAACATCACCAACCGGGTCTGTCCAGCCATCACAGTTGCGATCGACAGAGGAGAAATCCTCGGGGGCCCCGGGGAATACGGTGGGGTCGGTGTCATCACAATCGTCGCCACCAATGGCCTCGCCCGCAGCGCCGTCGCCATCGGCATCGGTGACATCTTTGCCGTCGCAGTCCTGATCGATGCCACCGTAGGGCAGGTCCTCGAAGCCAGGGGCGCGCGTGGGGTCGGTATCGTCGCAGTCGGCACCGCCCACGCCGTCGATGTTCTCGCCATCGCCATCTTGGTCGTAGTCGTTGAGGCCATCGCAGTCTTGGTCAACGCCATCGTACCAAATCTCGGTGGCGGCCGTGTGGACCGTAGCGTCAAGGTCGTCGCAGTCCGGACCTCCGTGCTGATCGCTTACTTCGCCATCCCCATCTTGGTCGTAGTCGTCGAGCTCGTCGCAGTTCTGATCGACACCGTCGTACCAGACCTCTGGAGCATTTGGGTGCACGCTCGGATCGGCATCATTGCAATCATCTCCGGTAAGGGAGGGCCCGTCAAAGTTGTCGTTATCAACGTCCCAGAGCTCGACACCATCGCAGTCTTCGTCGACATTATTGTACGGTTCCTCGTACGCACCTGGGTAGACCGCGGCGTTGTTGTCGTCGCAGTCGGTCCCACCACTTACATCAGAGACGAACCCGTCATTGTCCGCGTCCACTACATCGAATCCGTCGCAGTCTTGGTCAATGTTGTCATTCGGAATTTCGGTTGCCCCTGGGAAACTGGTGGAATCCGCGTCATCGCAGTCCAGGTCCTCGTAGAAACCGTCCCCATCGCCATCGACAAGCCATGCCCAGGGGCCACCGTACGCACCCACATCGCTTACCGAGCCATCTTGGTTGAGAATCGAGGGCTCTCCTGCGTTGCGATACGGGGAGGCTGCCGAAAGCCAGTAGTTACTGTCTTGACAGTCCGTAACCGGCTCTTGAAGCATCGGGTCGACGCTATCCAGTATGCCAGTAACAAGGTCATAGGAGTTGGATAACGAAGCGAAGCTCCCGTTGAAGGCGGTGCCGTAAATATCGAAGATTGAGATCAACGTACCGTTCGCGATTGGATCATTCAGCACTTCGTAGAACAGCGTGTTCTCGGTAGAGATCGACGTCGACCCTAAGGTTCCGTCGCCCCACACCGCGTGCTGACTTGGGTGAACGAAGCTGATGTTGGTGAGCTCCGCCGTGGAGGCCGCGCTGTGTACACTCGACTGCGCCTCGGTGAACGCCAACACCGCCCCCTGTAAATCGAGAAAGGAACCTTCGGCAAGACGGATGTCCTCACCAATACTTCCGCAGAACCACGCACTATAAATCTCTAGGTTGTCGACCTGTCGGGCGTCGATGACCGCCGGCCCCACGCCACCACTTCGCTCATTGTCCGACGCGTGGAAACGCTCAAAAATAAGATCTGAAGTTGTTAAATCCGCACCTTCAATTAGAACGGCCGCGCCGTTTGTGGTGAAGCTGCCCGTGACCGTAACATCGGTGAATGTGCCCACGACAAGTTGGTCGAGCCAGAGCGCTGCGCCTTCGTCGGCGATGTTGTCCGCAAAGGAGACGTTGGTCAGGTTGAACAACACCGGCGAGCGGGCCTTGATGGCACCTCCAAAGACACCCGTGTTGCTTTCAAAGAACGAGTCGGTGATCGTGACCTCAGCCAACAGGCCCAGATCGAGGGCGCCAGTACAAGGTGTGCCCACACAATCCGATCCCACCGCCAGTCCGCCGTTGTTATTTTGAAACAACGAATTTTCGATGTTCAGAAGGCTGAGTCCCTGCACTTTCACGGCAGCGCCGCTCGCGGAATCCAGGTTCGAGAAGGTGCTGTTTAGTATGCTCACATCGCCGCCGGCGTTGCCAAATACCCGACTGTAGAAACTCGTGCAGAGCGCGGTGTCGACGTTGTCCAAGGTGACGCTGCTCAACAGCTCGACCTCGACACCCGGCGTGTCAAGCGTACAGGGAATCCGAAGACCCGAGATCGACACCGACGACGCGTTCACTACCAGCACCGCCGGAATCGTCACCAACCCGCCCGAACCGTCTGTGGTGATCAACACCGACTTGTCGACCGTGACCAACGGCTCGTTCGTGTCCGACGCGATCTCGATGGTGTCGCCCGCTGCGGCCGCAACGACCGCACTGGCCAACGTTGGGTACACGCTGGGCACAGACAACGTGGCCGCCTGTGCCGCACTGGCGACTACGGAACCGCACACAAGGGCAAATAGGAATCGATTCATGATTTTTTCCCCCAGGCGAAGCCAACTTCGAGGTGGGCTCCGGTCTCGGTGGTGGGCAGGGCGCGAACGGGGTCGGACGCGATGGTGAACTGCGCCGCACTTACATGGGTGCGCGCAGACAGCATGGGCCTCAGGGAGCGCTGTCCGAGGGTGATGTCGACGCGACCGTTGGCGGCGAGAATGGCGGGCGACCAACCGGCGTCGGCCGACACCGTAAACAGCCCAGACCGGTAGGCGGTACCCACGCTTGGGTAGAACAGCAGGAAGCTTTGGGCGGCACCTCCCGTCAACACGGAGGCCGTATGTGCGGCGGCGGCTCCACTGACCGTCCAGTCGCCGTTGGACCACGCGGGCCCTACGCGAGCGTCGAGGGTGCCGATCTTGGAGGTTTGGCCGGCAACGCCGAATCGCAGCCCCATAGGGCCAACCAATCGAAGCCAGCCATGGGCGGCCGCCGCACCGCCACCACCGTTGCCGCCGGATTCGGGCGCAAAGGTTCCCGCGCCCTCGGGGGATTGGTGGGTCAAACACAGACCGCCGCCCACGCCAATGGCGCCCCAACCAAGATTGCGCTTCCTACTGGCGACCACGAGTGCGACCAACCACGCCTCGGGAACCGCCCCGTCCATCAACAGCAAGGACAGTAGACCATCGCCATCCCAGCGTTGTACCATGTGAAT
>JAACDH010000058.1 GCA_009936995.1 Rhodobacterales bacterium | reverse complement strand
CTGGGGTCTGGATGCCGGGGTGCGTTGTGTCTAGGGTGAGCGACGGAAGCGGGCGGATGACGGGGGGGGCGTCGTCGGTGAGGTCATCGGAGGCCTCGTTCCAGGGCTGAAAGCTTTTGGAGTCTAAATGTGGCGTCTCGGCGTGTCGTGCGCGGACCGCGTTGTTGCGCAGGGCGCTGATGTTTTGCCCCGCCCATATGCCGAGGTCGGGACCGCCGACTTCTGCGCCGAGCTTTCGCAAGCCGGTGGCCACTGCAGAGAGCGCGGGTCGTTGGTCCGGAGACCAGTGCAGCATTCCCGTGAGCCAGTCGCGATATCGGTCTGTGAACGTGTGCTCTTCGCGGGACATGGCGTGAATGAGCAGGCGTCGAACCCGGGCTTGATGGGCCTTTTCACTGGAGATCGCGGGCATCGTGCCGCCAACGAGCCGAGCCAGCAGGATGCCCAATCGCCACACCAGGGACTCGCCCTGCGTGCCGGACCCGGGGTCGGTCATGGAGGGGTCCACTGGGTAAGGGCTGGCGAAACCACAGATTTGGATGTGGCCGTCGATGAGCAGGCCCAGGTCCGCCAGCGCGGGACCGGGGTGGGTTGTGCCGTTATCGAGTTGGTGCAAGACGTCGGCCGTCTCGGCGACGATCTCGGCGGCCACTCGGAGCGGAATCGCCCGTGGAGCGCGTCCGAGGATTTGCGCCAACCCCAGCGCAGTGGTGCGCGGATAGAGCCACGCCTGCCGCTTTCCGAGCTGAACCACCCCCAACAAAGAGAGTACGCCGGGCCCCGTGCGGCCAATCCAGGGCGTTGCGCGATCATCGGGCGGACGACCGTCTTCGATCTCTGGACCTAAAAACGCCATTACTTTGTGCACCTCGTCTCCACGAGTCCACACGCCGGCCAGCGCGGTGTCGTGCCAATCAGGTAGGGGCCCTTCGAGCTCGAGGGCGCTCATGATGTCTCCAAAGTGCAAGGATGGCTGTGTTTCCACATGACCGCTTAACGGATCGTGCGATCCGACGTGGTAGGGGTGGTTCATGAAGTTCACACCCGACGCCCTCCGTTTGAAGCTCCGTCATATCCTCACCGAGGGAGGCAAGATCGCCCTGGGCCATTTCGGGGGGGTTCGCGCCATGGCGAAGGTAGACGGCACCCAAGTCACCGTCGCCGACAAGGAGGTAGAACATTACTTGGTTTCGGCGTTGCAAGAGGCGTTCCCCGAAGACGGAATCGTGTCCGAAGAGGGCCGCCGCGTCCCCGGAATCCGGGGTGTTTGGTATGTCGACCCGATCGATGGAACCAGCGCTTACGTAGACGGTTTGGCGCACTGGGGACCCACTGTGGCGCGGGTTGTGGACGGACAAATCGACGTCGGAGCTCTGTGGCTGCCACGACTTGGAGAGTTCTGGTACGCCCGCAAGGGACGGGGCGCGTGGCGCAACGATCAGCGTTTGGCCGCTGGCGACCCTGGCCAACCGGGTCGTCACCACTGTCTCTTCGCGCCCTCTCGGTTCCACCTGGCGCCGCCGCTGCCCTGGCCAGGCAAAGTTCGCGCCTTGGGATCTTCTGCCGCTCACCTGGCGCTCGTCGCCGGCGGTGCAGGCCTGCTCGCTGTTATTCCGTCTTGGCACCGATGGGATGTAGCCGCGGGGGCCTTGATGATTACCGAGTCGGGCCGCCGGGTTACCGATCTTGATGGCAATCCGGTAAACGTCGCGACATGTCGCGAGGGGTTGCCGATCGTGGCTGGCGCGTCTACGGCACTGGAAGAACTGGTGCGTTCGGGATGGCTGCGAAGGTCTCTGAGGTAAGTGGATGTCGAGTGAAGACAACGAGGGTGGGGGGCGTCTGGTTCCCAAGAACCTCCCTGGCGTTAAAGCTGCTCCTCGCGGGCTTAAATCCCGAGATTTGCTGTCCTACTACCTAGCAGAGGTACGCAAGCATCCCCTGCTGAGTAAAGAGGAAGAGAAGGAAGCGGCCGTCGCTTTTGCCGAGCACGGCGACCGCCAGGCGGCCGAGCGATTGGTCACTGCGAACCTTCGCTTGGTCATCAAGATTGCCTTCCAGTACCACCGTCAGTGGGCCAACGTACTCGACCTCATCCAAGAGGGCAATGTGGGGTTGGTCGAGGCGCTTAAACGCTACGATCCATACCGTGAGATTCGCTTCAGTAGCTACGCCCAGTACTGGATTCGGGCGATGATTCTACGCTTCCTGCTCGACAACTTCCGCTTGGTGCGTCTGGGCAGCACGCGCGCAGGTCGCAAGCTCTTCTTCCAGCTAAAGAAAGAGCGAGACCGGATGCTCGAAGAGGGCCTCGATCCGTCGCCCAAGCTGCTGGCCGAGCGTCTGGGCGTCTCCGAGAAAGAGGTCGATGCCGTCGATCAACACATGCGTGCGCCGGCGCTGTCCCTCGACGCGCCCATCGGCGCCGACGAGTCTGGACGTTCCTTGGCCGAGGTGGTCAGCAACAGCCGCGCGAGCACGCCCGAAGATGACGCCGCGCGACACGAGCTGGGTGGCATCATCCACGAAAAGCTGGCGGTCTTCGCCGAGACACTCACGGAAGAGCGCGAGAAGATTATCTGGAGTGAGCGGATGGTGGCCACCGATCCGGTGCCCCTCAGCAAGCTCGGGGCGCGGTTTGGCGTGTCGAAAGAACGGGTTCGGCAGGTTGAAGCGCGCATGAAAAAGCGCTTGAAAGTGTACCTCGAGGCCGAACTAGGCGACGAGATCGACTTCGAGTTTCAGACGCCTACGGACTGACAAAACGAGCTCAGAAGGTGTGTCTCGAACCAAGGTGCGCGCAGTCTTGTTGCTGGTCGTGACCATAGGGCTGTGGATGGGAACCCGGGGTCCAACCCCGAGCTTCGACTCGAGGTGGGGGAGAACGCCATGGGTCAGCTTCGCTTCGAGTTGAGCCTGCGGATGGGACTGGCCGAAGACGAACAGTCTACAGCGCGTCGACCAAATCCGGACAGACCACTAATGGATTGGCGATGTTCTGCTCTTCGGCGATCTACCAGGTGTGCTCGATTTCAACCGCGTCGACGGGATCGTCCCTATGCCAACCTTGGAACAGGGCGACTTGATCCGCCGACAGGGCGATTTCGTAGCGGGCGCTGAAGTACAGCATGGAGCGAGCGACGTTGCCCTTATGCACGTCACGGGGCTCGAAGACCGTGTTCCCCCCTGAATCGCTGCCGAGTTGACTTCCGCCCTCGGACCAGTCCACGCTGCCGGTGACCACGCCGAATGGAAAGGCCGCGCGACGATTATTAGCGTCGCTGTCGGTGGGGTACAGGTGGTGCAGATCGCACCTGGCGGGCACCTCGTCGGCGCCCAAGCTTTGGGGCCAGGTGTGCTCGGTGTTCATGTCGTTGGCGTCGGGCTTGGCCGTGGTGACCGGCGTGGTGCGACCGGTGTAGACGCACTCGACTTGGTCGTTCACTTTGTGCAAGCGCGTGAACATGTAGGTAGTGGCGCTGCTGTAGTTGGTGCAGCTGTGGGGAGCGGTGAGCACGGTGAGTGAGTCCCACAGCGCCGGGCCCTGGAGCCCATTGGTGGGACCGCGGAAGCCGGCCGCGGCACAGTCTTCGACTGGAGCGGTGTCGGTTGTTCCTGTGGTGCTTGCCGTCGTTGTGGTGCAGTCGGTACACGACGTGGTACCGGAGTCGGTCTGCTTGGGCTTGTCGATTCTACAGCCGACAAGCGCGAGGGCGACCCAGAGAGCGATGGAGAGGCGTTTCATGTCCTCATCCTGCCTTGGTCAGGCGCTTAGCGCCAGTGCGGCGAACACCGCGGCCCGAGTCGTGGTGCGTTGACCGTGGCGAAGGGGGGTTCGGTGGGTGAGACCCGCCAAGTTTAGCTGGGGATCGAGAAGGGGGTCGCAGGGCAGGGGGCCAGACTTGGCCAGTAGCTCCATGCGGGCGAACAGCTCGTCGTTGGCGGAGATGAGGTCGAACGACGAGCGGATCTCGTTGGCCAAGCGGCCGAGGAGGCGCCAGATGCTGTCGGGATTGGCCACCAGCTCCGAGAGCACCTGCTCGCCACCGGCTGCGATGGTCTCGATGACCGAGGGTACGCCTCCGATACGGGCCACCACGGACAGGAGGCGATGCCGCTCAAGGGGGCCGACGCGCTCGACCAGGGCCTCGACCGCTTCGGGGTCCGTGAAATCGGGCAGGAAGAGCGGGTTACCGGCACCCTCAACCTGGATGTGATCGGCCCTGATCGAACCCGCTAGCAGCAGGTTGAACTTGGCTGGCTCGTTGAGGCCACCCCGGTATTCCTCGAACACCGAGATGAGGTCTTCGAGTGCTTCGATGGGGATATACTCTAGGTTGTGTAGCATCAGGCAGCGGGTGGGACCCTCTTGGGCGGCGGCCATCAGTTGATGCATGACGTGCCGGAAGCCGTGACGGCTAACCGCCTGCCACGCGGGCCCCTTTAGGCGTACGCCGCAGAACTCGGTGGTCGCGGCCACAAGCCAGGCCCAACTCTGATGAACCGTGAGACCCGCGAGCAGCTTCATATTCAGGGTTCGGCAGTGGACGGGCGGGCTGCCGATCAGAAGATCGGTGGCGATGTCGTCGAGGAAGGGATGGGATTCGCTCCACCGCGGGGTGATGAGCACCACGGGAGACATGCGACGCAAACGTGTGCGAACGCAGCGTGCCGCTCGGGCGCGATTCGCTTGCTCTTGTACGTATTGGTTGCGGTCGAACGTTCCGAGGCGCTTGGCGCGCAGGAGGGTGAGACGTCGATCGAGGCGGTTCATTGGCGATCCTGGGATTCGTCGCACGCACGGGGGGTGTGCGACATCACGCTAGCGCCTCAACCCTTGTCTCGTCAAGTGAACTCCTAGAAATTACTTGAAGTAATGCAGAGAGGATGGCTCCCAACCCGCTCCTCGCATATGCTCTCAGTCAATCGGCGGAGTCTATGTCCAATCGCCATCTGCATGTGCCCAACGCCAATAGCCCCCAACTGCTCACCCGGTTGTTGGAGATGGTGTCGCGGGGCGTTCGAAGCACTCGGGGTCTCCAAGAGGCGCTGGGCGTTCAAGCACGCACGGTTCAGTACTACACCCAAGCGGGTCAGTGGCTGGGACTGCTCGAGTACTCTAGCACCTGTGCATTAACCGGTTTAGGCTTGGATTATGTGTATGCCGGGCGCCAGCGGCCGGACGTGTATGCCAAGGCCGTCTGGGCGGTGCCCTTTGCCTCCGGGCTGCTGAACGGCTCCCATCCCGAGGTACCCGATGTCGAGGCGGTCTACGCCGTTATTCTCCGTGAAGAGCCAGACTTATCGCCAGCAACGGCTCGTCGTAGGGCCTCTGCGGTGCGGTCGCTGATTGCCCCAGCGGTGGGGCGTGCCCCGCGCCCAAAACGAAAAGAGAAGCTGGAACAGCTGGCCCTTCCTCTGGGCCGCTCTCCCAACGCGCTTCGTCCGCCCAAGCTTCCCATCGGGGCGGGAAAGACCTGGAACCCTGACGTTTATCGCTATTTATTCTGTGCGCTGTTGGACTACGGCGAGCTGTCCATGACCCATCTGCGGGCCTTGTTGGACCGTGGCGGCGCCGAGGTGATTCCCATTGGTGGGTACGTCGACATGGCCATCTCCCGCGGAGACGGCACGCGGCAGGCCGAGCGGGTTGTGGCCACCGATGACGGCGTCAAACGCAGAGACTTACTTGAGAGTACGCTGTCGGTCGTGCTCTCCGATCCCGGGTACCGTGTGTACCTCGGCGATGCCGTGGCCGCGGTGAACGACCGCGCTGCTGCCATCCGACGGGACGCGGCCGTACATCGCTACATCCACTGGGATCGCCGGGTGTTCGGCCACCCCCTGCGTCCCAAGCGCGTTCGCGCCGATCTCGAGGCTGTCCTGCTCGATCGCAGCCTCGACAGCTTCCCCAGCGCCGGCCGGGTGGGCGGCGATCGCGCTCCGGTCGAGGACGCATTCCTCGACGTCTGGGAGCGCGAAGACTTGTCCATCTGCTGTCCGCCACACCTGGCGCAGCTCCAAGGTGGGGTTCCGGCGGTCAATCGTCTGCTGAAGCAGTCCCGACAAGCGCAGCCGGTCGGATTGCCCGACCTCAGCGACCGGCCTGTGCTGTACCACGGCGGGATTTTACACCCCGGAGAGCCGCTTCCCCGCAGCGTGCCGGATACCCGAAGCCTTCGCCTACGCACCCTTATGCACGCGCCGTTCCCCGCGTTGATCGCCGCAGTTCTGCTGCTTCATCGACTGCGGCCGGCCACAATTCGCGTCATCCGTGATGCGGACGGCTGGGCCATTCGCTGGGATAAACGCCGTCTGGGTGGCCTCCTCTCTCTGTTGGCTGGCTTTGGACGTTCCCGGGGCTGGGTGGTCTCTCGTCGGTACAGCGGCGGGCTCGATCCGCAGACGCTCATTCGCAGTATGGAGACCGTGGGCATCGTTTGGGTGAACGGAAAACAGGTGGTTCTCGAAGAGCGATTCTTCGAACATTTGCGTAACGAAGCCGAGGAGCTCGAGGTCTTCGAGCGTCTTCAGCCGCTCGCGACTGCCCTCGAAGGGTGGCTCGAGCAGACCGCGCAGGTGGGGCAATGAGCCGCCCGCTGTTTGTCGTCGGCGCGCTGCGGTCCGACGGCGCTCAAGCCGGTCTACTGGCCGGGTGTCGGCGTGAGCGCGCGACCGTCCGCGGTCAGCTGTACAAGATGCCCTCCGGCCAACCGGCGATCCTCACCCAAGGAGAGGGCTGGGTTCACGGCGAGCTGGTCTACGACATCCCGGAG
>JAACDH010000425.1 GCA_009936995.1 Rhodobacterales bacterium | reverse complement strand
TTCGGGCGTCGCGATACCCCCAAACAGGGCAATACTGGATTGGGAGGTGCCAGATGCTTCTTATCCTCTCATGAAGGGGTAGACGCGGACCCGTTCGGGCTCCGATAGCGCTGCGATAGCGGCGATAAACCTGAACATGGCGGCGTTTTATCATGGGTGAGATTTGGTGTCTACGCCCGAGGCTTGCGGATGGCCCATTGGTACGTGACTGTGGCCACTTCTGCGCCGTCCACTTCAAAGCGAACGTCGACGTCGAAGTCGGCCTTGCCGCTGTCATTGTAGGCGGCTCGAACCGCCTTTGCATCGCCGGCGAGCGCTGCGTGGGCGACCAAGTCACCGGCCCGCGCCTTGCTGTGCGTCACGGTGGCCCCCTTGAGCGCGATGAACACGCCGGGCAGCAGGTCGCCGAAGAGCCCAAGGACAACAGCGCCGGTTGCGGACTCCCCTACCGTATACAGGGCGCCTGCGTGCACGGTACCGATGTGGTTGTGTACGTCCTTTCGGCTGGCGAGGCTGGCACTCGCGGTGCCCGGACCCACCTCGTCGATGGTCAGACCGAGAGTCTTCACGAACGGAACGATGGAAGAGAGCATCTTGTGGATTTGCGCAGCGGTCATCGGGACTCCGTAGGGATGGGGAGGCCTCTTAATCCGCTGGCCCTTGATGCCAGCGAAAGTCGCAGCGGTCGCAGCCGGTGGCGCGGGTTTCAGTCCGCTTGAGGACCACCCCGAAGGCGTCGGCCATGTCGTAGTCGATGGCACAGAAGGCCGCGGTACACAGGTCGGAGGCGTTGTTTAGACGGGTGCTCTCGTCCAGAATGCAGCGGGTGTAGTCGAAGCCACGAAAGCCGTCGGTGCTGGGTAGATTCACGTGCTCAAAACCGGGGGACGTGAACGGAAAGACGCCGTTGAGGAACCGGAGCAGGTGGCCGAACCACCGAAACCCTACGGAGCCGCGAGGCCATAGCCAGCTGACCACGGTAAACCCCGGTGCGGCGAGGCGACGATTTCCATTGGCGACTGCGTTTAGGGCGACGTCTCGGTCAATTCCCGACGCCATCAAAGCCTGGAACAGTGCCACATCGGCCTCTGCCAGGTGCACCAGCCAGCTGGCTCCTAAACCCGTAGTGGGTGTGGACTGAAGGTTTTGGCGCTGAGTGGCCACCAGGCTGGCGATGGACTTGTCGGGGGCCAGGCGTCGGAGATCTTCTCGGCATGCCAACCGCAGCGCTCGGTCTATGAATGCGGCCAAAAGACGATGAAGGAAGCTCATTGTCAGGCAGTATCATCCGAGAAGAGCGCGGGCCTATCGGTGCAACGACTCGTTTCGTTAGCGCTGAGCTCTGAGCGCGTTTCGGACGCTGTCCAAAATCCAGCGAACCCGTGCGTCATCGGTCCGGCTGGGGCCCCAATAGGCGGCGATCTTCAGGGCGGGCAGTTCGAAGGGGGCTGTCACCACCTTCACGGCCATCTGGCGTTCGACGGCCACCAGTGCGCTTCGAGGGGCGGTGAGCACCAGTGAGGTGTTGGCGACGATGGCCGGCGCGAGTAGAAAGGACTGCACCTCGGCCAGCACCCGTCGACTGCGGCCGCCCAGGTGTTTGTCGACCAGCGTTCCGCCCCGACCGGTGGGGCTGATGATGATGTGGGAGGCATTGAGGTACGTCTCTAGATCGATGGCGTCACCGGGTACATCGGGGTGATCAGCGCGGACCAAACATGCGAAGTCGTCCCGAAACAACAGCGTTCCTTGTACGGTCCTGCCAAGGTCGAGCAGGGGGCCTATGGCGATGTCGACACCTTCCTGAATGGCCGTGGCGATGCGGACGGCGTCGAGCTGTTCGAGCCGAATGCGTAGGCCGGGCGCCTCTTTCTGAATCCGGTCCACAAGGTATGGGGCGATGAGCGCGGCCATATGTCCGGGAGCGGCCACCCGTAGCGTCCCGGTGGCGGTGGCCGGTTCGAAGGCGCCGGCGGTTCGAACCAGACGTTGGAGATCCGCCAGGTTTCTGTGTAGGCCGGCCTGAATCGACAGGGCATAGGGGGTGGGCTGCATCGCGTTTCCGACGCGTACCAACAGCTCATCGTGAAGCAGCACCCGAAGGGACGCCAGGTTCCGGCTCATGGCGCTCTGGGTCACGCCGATCTTCTTGGCCGCCCAGGTGACGTTCTGTTCCGACAGCAGCGCGTCGAGCGAGAGCAGCAGGTTGAGATTCATCTGTTTGAGCGGTGTACTCATGGGACTTTTCCAGTGACGCTGGCGACAGTGCTGTAGAAATACTCATCTACGTGTAGGTCGACCAGCCCTTGGGCCTCGAATAGCGCCGCGATAGCGGACGGTTCGCGTTTGGGTGCTTTGGCGGCCCAGGTTGTCAGGGCGGCCGCAGACAGAGTCACCAAGCCAAGCTGGGCGATGAGCTTGTGGCTGTGTTGGGCCAGTCGAGGGGTGGGGAACAGCACCGACACCCGTACTCCGGGACGGACCACCCGCGCCATCTCGCGCACCAGCTGCTCGGGTTGGGCCACCACGTTCACTACGGAGGCGGCAAACGCCAGGTCGAAGCGGTTGTTGTCTTGTGGCAGCGCGAGTGCGTCACCTTGTACGAAGGTGCATTTGGGGACGCTGCTTCGGGCCCTGCTCACCATCTTCGGGGACCGGTCCAAGCCCGTCATCTGCAGCCCTAAGGCCTGTACATGACGGGTGAGGGAGCCGGGTCCACATCCGACTTCGAGCCCGTCCTGTTCAGACTCGTACGGGAGGTTCGCCAGCCAGGTTTCGTGGATCTGGGCGTACCAGGGACGGGCCCCCAACCACTCGAAGAAGCTGGAAGAGTCTCGCAGAAGCTAGGCGAGGATACGGGCGCGGTGGAAGAGCATGGAGGTTCTGGGGTGGAGGTTGTCTCTCTCTTTGACGCGCTTGGCCCACCTCGAGAAATGAGGGGATGGAATGGGGGTATTCGCTCTTGGAATGTCCCCAGAACAGAACAGAGCCCCTGAGTATCCGAAGATACTCATGGGCTCGTTATGGGTGGTCGGGGTAGCAGGATTGAACCCGGTCCGGAGGACCTACGACTTTCTGCTCCCGAAGCAGTTCAGGGTACCGATGAACCTGTGGTGGTGGGCATCGTAGCTGTGCGGCAAGGCACACCAGAAAAGAACAAAGCCCCTGAGTATCCGAAGATACTCAGGGGCTCGTTATTAGTGGTCGGGGTAGCAGGATTCGAACCTACGACTTCCTGCTCCCGAAGCAGGCGCGCTACCAGGCTGCGCTATACCCCGATCGCCGGTGAAAATAAGTCGCTCGCCGTTGTGCGTCAAGGCATTGACTTTAGGAGCGCCGCGTTGGAACCTGTGGCTGAAGAGAGGTGAGTGATGGCCTTCTGGGACAACTGGTTCAAGACGCCCTGCGAGGAATGTGGGGAGAAGTTTAAGAAAGTGGAGCTCGTTCCGCTGGACGAGCGGCAGGTATGCGCGCAATGTCACCTGGCAGTTGTCGAAGACCTCCGAGTAAAAGAGGCCGAGCGCGTGGCACGGGTGGCGTCCGAAGAGGCGGCGCGCGAGCGGCTGGGCGACCGCAACTTCCACGGCTAGCGGTCGCTGTGAACCCACGCCAGGCGCCACAAAGAGCGGTCGTAGCGATGTCTCCTCCCGTGTTTGCTCGTCACAGCCTGTCAAGGCCGTGAAGCGACCCAGCGTTTGGGGCGTATGAGAAGGCAATGCAAGACATGGATACCCTCATGCGTGCAGCCGCCTACCTCGGACTTATCGTCGCGGCCGCCGTCGGATTTCATCCGCCACCGGCCCCGGTGACCGATGACGTCGAAGTGACGCCACCGGCCTCCTCGTCGGACAGCGTTCACGAGCCGCAGTTGGTGCGTCACCGCGCCGATCTCAGCGCGCTCTTGCCCCGCGAGAGCGTGGTTGTGTCTGGGGTGTATGAGGGGGGTGAGCACGGTTTGTTGGTGTTGGTAGACGGCACCGCCATTCGCGTTCCCAAGTCACTTGGACTTGGCGTGGGGCAGCCTGTTGTGCTCAGCGGAGCGCTGTCCTGGGTGCCCGCGATACAGAACGTTCGGGCGGTGAAGGCCTCGGTGCCGCTGCCAAAATTGGGCATGGCGTTGCCGCAGCTGGCCGACACCTCTAGACTCAGACGCGAACCCGTGCGCGATCTTCGAGGGATTAACGCCCGCTTGGGTCGGGCGTAGGGACGCTTCGAGGGCGTCCTGGGCCAACGCGACGACGGCTTTATGGTCACCCTCGCCGACGGCTCCGAGCTGTCGGTGGTTGCCCCGGTCTACCTCACACCAGAGGGGCTGGTTTCGCCTTTGATCTCTTCACTGGACCGAGTGGTTGTGCTTCACGGAGAGCTGGCTCTGCGGTCCAATGGATCGCTCGCCGTTCGCATGGATCACTTGCGCGTCTGCGATCGGGACTGCGCGTTGGTTTATCCGGGCTGGTAGCACGCCTCTGGAGGGCAACATGTCGGACGCACTGCTTCGAGAATCGGCCACCTCAATCGCTCGTCAGATCCGAGAAGGTGTGCTCACCAGCCGGCGGGCGGTAGAGATACATATCGCCCACTTGGAGCGGGTAAATCCAACCTTGAACGCCGTTGTTCGCGACCGATTCGAGCAGGCGCGGGCCGAGGCCGACGCCGCAGATGCGTGGACCCAGACCGGGCGAGAGCTTCCGCAGTTCCATGGTGTTCCCTGCACCGTCAAGGAGTGTTTTGCGCTCGCAGGCATGCCGAATGCGAGTGGTTTAGTGCGTCGTAAAGACATCATCGCTACCGAGGACGCAACGGCGGTGGCCCGGATGCGGGCGGCGGGGTTCGTTCCCCTGGGCGTGACCAACACATCCGAGCTGTGCATGTGGATGGAGACCAATAACTATCTCTACGGTCGCACGAACAATCCGTACAACGCCGACCACATCGTCGGTGGAAGCTCGGGTGGCGAGGGCGCCATTGTGGGGTCGGGCGCGTCGCCGCTGGGTGTGGGCTCCGACATCGGTGGCTCTATTCGGATGCCGGCTTTCTTCAACGGGGTGTTCGGGCATAAGCCCACGGGTGGATTGGTTCCGGGGACCGGCCAGTACCCTATGGCCGACAAAGGAGCCGCCCGATACCTCGCCACTGGACCGCTGTGTCGACGGGCCGAAGACCTCTGGCCCCTGGTGCAGCTGATGGCCGGTCCAGACGGAGTCGACCCCGGAACCGTGGACTTCGATCTGGGCGATCCGAACACGGTGGATTGGTCGGGTCGCACGGTGGTCAGCATCGAGGGAACCGGCGCTCAGCAAGTGAGTCAAGAGCTCATCGATGCCCAACGCCTGGTGGCGGACCACTTCGAAAGCCTTGGGGCCAACGTGAAGGTGGTGGTGATTTCCGATCTGAAGTACGCGTTCGACATCTGGTCGTGCTGCATGCAGGTGGTCAACGAGACGCCTTTCGGCACCCTGATGGGCCAGGGAACTCCGATCTCCCCGCTCACCGAGCTGGCGCGCTGGGCGGTGGGGCGGTCTCAACACACTGCGATGGCCAGCCTGCTCGCCTTCACCGAACCCCTTGTCGACTGGGCGCCGTCGTACCGCGACCGCATGGTGGGGCTGCGCGACACCCTCCGTCAAGCGCTCCTCGACCAGATGGGACCCGAGGGAATTCTGCTGTTCCCCAGCTATACCCGTGTCGCACCGAAGCATCACTCGCCGTTCCTTCGCCAGCTGCTGCTGCGCTTCGACTTCGCCTATACCGCCATCCTCAACGTGATGGAGTTCCCCGTCACCCAGGTTCCACTTGGCCTAAACAGCGCTGGACTGCCCTTGGGCGTGCAGGTGGTGGCGGGCCACGGGCAGGACCACCTGACGGTGGCGGGCGCGCTGGAGCTAGAGCAGGCGTTTGGCGGGTGGGTTCCGCCCGAGGTGTGGTTCGACGGCGAGTAGCGTGCTTGGCGTGCACGTTGTGAACCGTTATGACCCGCGGCCGCAGCCCTCCATCGCTGCGCCCGGAGATTCCATGCCCGTCATCGCCATGAAGGTTCTGTCCGCCGAGAAGCTTGAGCAAGCCGAGAACCTGTTCTTCTACACGTTCTCCAGCCCCGAACAGGGTGAGCTGAAGATCATCGCCAACACCACCAACGTTTATCAAGTGGGCGATGTGGCGGGTATTGCGCTGCATGGTACCAAGCTGCCCGGTTTGACCATCAAGCCCCGCAAGGTCTTTGGCATCGACTCCGGTGGTATGGCCTGTGGTCCGGTCGACGCCGTTCTCGACGCCGACGTGAGCGCGCAATTTGACGCTGATCTCCCGGATCGTGCTTGGAAAGT
>JAACDH010000424.1 GCA_009936995.1 Rhodobacterales bacterium | reverse complement strand
CGGCGACTCAGGTTTCCCCCGTGATCCGTAGCGCGCTCTTCCTGGCGGCGGTCCTGGGCGCGACTCCGGCATTCGCGCAGTCGGAGTCCGATCCCGCGACTGGCCCCGAGGTCGGTCCCGAGGTCGGTCCCGACCTCGACGACTCCGAAGACCCGCTCTCGCCGTATCGTACCCGCCTCGACGTGCTGGCGGAGCGCACCATTGGCACGGTCTCTCGCCCGGTGGCCTTCAACTGGCGTCGCACCAACGTCCACATCGCCGCATTCGGAAGCTTCCCGTTCGAGCTTAACAACTTCAACACGCTGCGCGCTGGAGGCATGGTCCGATTGCCGTCCGAGAAGACGCTGGTCGAGCTCGGTCTGTCGTACGTCGAGGTCTGGGACACGCCCAGCAGCCGCTTGTTGGCGCTCACTCCGTATCGTCAGCCCGGCCGCCCCAATCGCCTCGAGCTCGACGTCACCTTGGCGTATCCGTTGGCCGAGGGCGTGGTCACCACGGCACCCCGTATCTTCCCCGCCGTCGAGATGGTGTTCAACGGCTATGCCGACCTGCGGTATATCATTTACCCTACCGGGTTCGCGAGGATGACACCGGGTAAGGTGGCCGGCGCTCTGTTTTTGCCGGCGCTTAGTGACGAGGAAGTCGACAACCTCGAAGACAGCCGTCTCGATGCCATGCAGACCGATCGCGGCCGCTACGGTGTCTTGGTCGGCTTCGGCAACGACATCTACTTCGAGCAGGGCCTGTTTGTCTCGCCGCGGTTTCTGTTCGCCGTGCCCATCATGGCGCCCGCGAGTCTGACCGAACTGTACTTTTGGGCCGACTTCAACCTCGCCATCGGGATGGCGTTTTGACGTTTTGGTGCCTGCTCCTTGGCCTGTCTTGGGGGCAGGAGGCGCCGTCTGATCACACCGTGGTCTACTACAATGCTCGGATGGCCCTGCGCGAGGGAAGGCCCCTCGAAGCCAGCAAGTGGTGGCTACTGCGCAACGCCATGGAAGACCAGACGGGCCAAGTCTCTGCTCATGACCCCGACTTTTACTCGGTGACCTGGGCTGCACTGGGCGAGATGGGCATCTGCCAGGACGGCTTCCCCAACGATGTAGAGGGTGCCGGACTCTGGCCGGTGGCCCTGCACAACTGGGTGGTCCGCAATCGCAGTCGCCGCGCCCGCGCCAAGCCGCCACGACCGTTCGACGCGTTCCAGCTGGGCCGTCAACAGCGGTTTATCTCCATCGGCGATGTGCTCGGCGCCGACGAAATTCAGACGGTTCAGATGTTCCGCGGTGTGTGCACTCGACCTCGCTTGGCCTTGCTGAATGCGGGCGAGTCGGTGTTGGCCGATCTATCGGATCGTCAGGTCTCTGTACGGTTGTTGCAGTATCTGCTAGAGCGTGCCCGCGACACCTTGGTGCACGAGCGGGTGCGTGGCATTGGCACCATCGAGGCGAGGCTGTTCGACATCCACTTGCAACGGACGGCGCTGGCGGCCCGTGAGGCTCGCCTGCAAGAGAATGAACGGGCGCGGATCGGCCGGCAGATTGGTCTTTCCCGCGACTCGGTCACCGCCATGCGCGACGAGGCCGAGGCGTACACCTTCTCTCCCGAGTCGGAGCCGGCGCGGATTCTGCGTGAGTCGGTGGGCTGGGACGCGTCAGAGTGGATTGCATTGTCGGCTGAGCGAAGGTTGTTCTTGTACGACCACGCGAAGGCCTACAACGGCTCCTCCAAGGAGCTCGATCGCATCGCGTTGGCGGTGCTCGACCACCTCATCGATCAGGAAGACGGCGAGGGCGTGGGGAAGTGGATCGCCCATCGCGGCGACGACCTGCGAGAGCAACGGGCCATCTGGGATGGTGAGCGCGGTCAGCGGCTGATGGCCTTAGACGGCGAGACGGGCTTTGGGGAGCGTGGGGTGATTGCGCTGCATCGTGGTGTAAACCAGCTCGAAATCGGGGATCTTCCTAGTGCACTGCGGTCCATGGCCTATGCGCTGCAGCTGGCACCCGAGTCTCGCGACTCCGAGGATGTTCAGCGTCTGAGCCTGCGTTGGTTGTCCTATGTGGCTTCTCAGTTTGAGATCACCGACGAGTTGTTGATCACGCTGCAAGAGCTGATTCCCCGGCGGGATTACGCGGTGATTCTTGAGGACTTGATGTGGGGCGCTGCGTTCCGTTCCGACAAGGCCTCGTTTGAGCGAGGGCGCCGCCATCAGAGCGGTCACGGAGCCCTCGAGCGGCGCATTGCCATGCTGCATCCCTTAGCCAAGGGCGATGTGGGGCGATTCTCGAACCAGGTTCGGGTAAGCCTCAACGATTCTCCTAGCGAGACCCTGCGATTTCTCGACCAATTGGTACAACGCCTCGAGCTTGAGGACGCCGATGTCCGCACCGTT
>JAACDH010000423.1 GCA_009936995.1 Rhodobacterales bacterium | reverse complement strand
GTACATTCACGACCGGGGACTGGTCCACCGGGACGTAAAGCCCGGAAATATACGCGTTTGCGCCGATGGCAGCGTCAAGCTGATGGACTTCGGCGTCGTCAAGGAACACGGCACGGAGCACACAGCCGTTGGCGAGCTTATCGGCACCGTCGCCTATATGGCCCCCGAGCAAATACAGGGCTTAGAACCAGATGTTCGAGTCGATCTCTATGCGCTTGGCGCGGTGATGTACCTGCTGCTCACGGGTGCACGGGTGTTCTCCGCCCACTCGATTCACGGCTTCATGGACAAGCATCTGAACGAGCCACCCACGCCCCCCCAGTCCATCGACGCGAAGATCCCCGATCTTTTACAAACCGTCGCCCTGCGGCTTCTCGAGAAAGACCCCGCCGATCGCTTTGCCTCGGCCGCCCATTTACTCTACGCCCTGGGCCAGCGCGGTGAGGAAGTCGACGTCGCCGACAAATGGCCACCCGGTACCGTTGGTCGGATACCCATCAAGGCCAGGCTTCACGAGTCCATCGAACGGGTCGTCAAGTCGCAGGCCGGCGGCGCGTTCCTGCTCATCGGCCCCACGGGCTACGGCAAAACCCGCCTCCTTGAGCTTACTGGCGCCTGGGCAGAGCATCGCGGTATTCTCACCGCCGCCGGAAGATGCCGTCCCAACGACAGGCCGTTTGGTGCATTTACCGGTGTGTACGCCGCCCTCGCTCCCGACGGAACCCATCCAATTCTGCAGGCGGTCTTCGGCGGCGAAGGGGACGCCCCCAAAGAACGCTACCCAGTCATCACCGCTTTTCGCGATCTGGTCGAGTCGGTCGGGCCCTGCGTCATCCTCATCGACGACCTCGAGAACGCCGATCCAGCCACCCTTGAGCTGCTGGTCTTCCTGATTCGCAACACCCTGGAACGGGCGAGTAATCCGGTCCTATTCGCGCTCTCCCTCGACGCACCGGGCACCCGAATCAAGCACAAGCTCGCAGCGCTCAACGCGTTGCAAACATTGGAGGTCGGATCGTTACAAAGGTCCGAAGTCGAAGAGCTGGTGCTCTCGATCATCGCTCCTGGAGCCGCTGCCGTCGCGCTCGCCCACCGTTTACACCTAGAAAGTAGGGGATCCCCAGCTTTTATCGTAGATATGCTACAAGGCCTGATCGATGACGGCCGGATTGTCGACGAGGATGGCGTCCAGACCCTCACCGTCGAAGCCTCCGAGATCACCCGTTCAAAGCTACCCATGCCGGCCAGTCTTCGCCAGGCCCTCAAAGAACGGCTCGCACCGCTCAGCCCCGAAGCGCTCATCCTCGGCACCACCCTGGCCATTTCCCGCCGCGCCCTACCCCTAGACGTGCTGCCCATGTGGACGCCCCTCCAAGAAGAGACGGTGATGTGGGCCCTCGACGAGTTGCTAGACGCCACCATCGTCGAAGAGCACCACGCGGACGACCACGACATGGTCGGGCTGGCACACGGTCGACACCGCGAGGTGCTGCTCGAGTCCGTCAAGCTAACCGACAGTCAGCGTATCCACCGCCGCCTGGGAGAGTCCATCGAGCGGTACTTCCGTCACACGCCCGACGCCGTCTATACCGAGCTGGCCTACCACTTCGAAAACGCCGGCATCACCGCCAAAGCAGTGGCCTACCTGGTCCATAGCGCCAAGCGATACCTGAATCACTCCCAATACGAGGAGTGCCTGGCCACACTTGAGCGGGCCACGTCCCTAGAACCCCGCGCTCGGCCGCACCTGCTTCTAGACGATGCCGACCGCCAGCTGGTCGAGATTTACCTGGCGAACGCCCAGGCCCGATTCAACCTGGGTCAGGCGAAGATCTCCCTGAAGTCCACTCAGGCGGCCGAGAAAATCGCCAAGGCGATTGGTGACGCCCGTCTACTCTCACGAGTCTACTACGAGATGGGTATCGAGCTTCGTCACTATGGACACAACGAACAATCCGCTCCGTACCTGCGTAAAGCACTAGATTATGCTGAAGAAGCAGGCGATCAGACGCTCATGCCAGGTCCGTTGTACGAGCTCGGCGGTGTGGCCTGGTCCGGCGGCGACCTGGTTTCCGCCGAGAAGAACTGGAAGCGCTCACTCACCATCGCAACCCGCATCGGCGACCAACGGGCTCAAGGTCACGGAGACAATGGCCTGGGTATTTTGGCAATTTGCCAGGGTAAATCTATGGAAGCTCGCCGGCACATAGAACAATCGGCCAATATCTTCGAGAAACGCGGCATGTTGGGCCCCCTGGTCATCGACCGGGTCAACCTCATCGAGATGTACCTCAACACCGGAATGCTCCGAAAAGGGTTGATGCTGTCTGACCAAACGCTCGAGCAATGCCGCGAGGCCCACCAGCTCCAGGGAACCGCAATCGCACTCTGCTGGCGGGCCAACGTCATGCTCACCCTCCGCCACAGCGCCGAGGCGCTCGTCGATGTGGCGGAAGCCCTCCGTTTGGTGCGCGAGCTTGGCGCACGCGAAGACGAAGTGCTCGCCCTATCCATCAAGGTGCGTACACACTTCGCAAGAGAGGACTACACCAGTGCACTACAGGCCGTCAAAGAGCTTCAACCGCTGATGGAGCACCACGATCACGAGGGGATCGGGCCCCAGGTCACGGCATGGCATGCACGGGCATTGGCCGGAATCGGTCGCCGTCCTGCCGCCAGCGCGGTGCTACAAGCGCGAAAACCCATGGATGGTTCGTGGCCACATGTGCAGATGCGAAGCCAAATCGCCCTCGGTCGAGTCCTTCGCCTCCTCGGCCGCGTCGACGAGGCTCGAGGCCAATTCCAGCTGGCACTCGAAGGCGCAGAGTCGGCAGGGTTCCGCTACTTCCAGCTGTTGGCCCACCACGGGCTGGTCACCGTCACCGCCGACCCGGCCGCCAAAGCCCGCCACCAGCGTGTGGCACAAGCAATGTCTCGCTCGTTATCGGCTAACTTACCCAAGGAGCACGCCGAGCGCTTCGTGCGCCGCAACTGGGGAATGAACCCGTAATGGCACTGGAGATGCTCGGAGCCCACCCATCCCCCGGCGACACCATCGGTCCTTATCTGATCGAGGCCCTCATCGGTTCTGGTGGAATGGCCACCGTCTTCCGCGCTCGAGATCCAAGCGGCGCTCCAACCGCCATCAAAGTCCTCAATCCGGCGCGGCTGCCCGCAGAGGAAGTAAAGCGATTCACCCGGGAGTATCGGACCCTCAGCCAGATGGAACACCGCCACATCGTGACCGTCTACGAGTCGGGAATCCATCAGGGATATCCCTGGATTGCCATGGAGTTTGTAGACGGCACCGACCTCGGATCAGTCATCTCCCACTGGAAGGCCAATCCACCCACCGACCTTTGGGAACGAGTAGAGAGCATCTTTCGAGGACTCTGTCAGGCGCTACAATACGTGCACGAGCGTGGAATGGTTCACCGCGACGTCAAGCCCACGAACGTCTTGGTTAGCCAAGGCGGAGAAGCCAAGCTCTCAGACTTTGGGGTCGTCACGGGCGACAGCGGAGGCGCTGGTTACACGCAACTCACCATGGCTGGACGACTGGTGGGCACCGTAGCCTTCATGGCGCCCGAGTCGATCACCTCCGAAGAGGTCGACCGTCGAACCGATCTTTACTCGCTAGGCGCGCTGCTGTACATGATGTGTACCTTCCACCGCCCCATCGAGGCCGACAGCGTGGCCGGCTACCTCGCCCGACACCTCACAGAGGTGCCCCGGCCAGCCTCCGACCTCAATCCAGAAGTCCCGCCGGTTCTCGAGCGCATCGCGGCACGGTTGATGCAGAAAGACCCCTCTTTGCGGTACCCAACAGCCGCCGCGGCGATCGCCGCCCTCGATCACGGTGACGAACCCGAATCCCATCCGCTCCGAGGGCGTGATGACCTTCTAGAACAGTGGATCAAGCGACTGAACCTACTCGGTGACGGCGACGGCGGTGTCGTCGCGCTGGTCGGCCCCACCGGCTCGGGGCGCTCAGAATTTCTTCGACACTGTCTTAACGCCGTCCACAGTCGATCTTGGCCAGTGGCTACCCGCGCCGAAGATGTCGACATTTTAAATCAAGAAGCCAAAGGGAAACCTCGCATTATCGCCCTCGAAGACCTTGACGGCATCGAGGGAAATGTGCTTCGACACGTCACCCGCACCCTCCGCCAGCAGGTCGCCCTAGAGGCGGAACCCCTGCTCTTGGTTTTTACGGTCGACAATGTCGAAGGCCATTTAGCCACGCTGATGTCCGGTGAAGGTACTGGCGTCGAGTGCGCTATTTTCGAACTCGCCCCGCTTGGCGCCCCAGCCATCGTCAGCATCCTGCGTGATCGTGGCGTAACCGGCCCCACAACATCACTATTGGGGCGTCGACTACATCGGGACTACAGCGGTCGGCCCGGCCCCATCCTCAGCCAACTCGACGCGATGGTCGAGGCCAACTGGTTCGAACAAACGCCCAAGGGGCTGAGCAACCTACGTCCACTCGAAGACCTCCGGCACGCCGATCTGCCGGTTCCCGAACACCTTCGCCAGCGCATCGAGACCGTCCTCGACACCGTCGCTCCGGCCGCCATCGAGTTGATGACCGCCCTAGCCCTGCTCGACCGGCCCGCAACGTCCGCATTGTTGACTCGCTGCGTGTCTCTCGACCACGACGCCCAGGCCATTCTCGATGACCTCTGCCGCAGAGGTCTGCTCAATCGCACGCTAGACAGCCGCGAGATGCTTCAGTTTAGCCACCCTTGCGCCGCACGCGTCACCCGAAGTCGCATCGCAGCCCCGACACTCCAAGAACGTCACAGCGCCATCGCCGATGCCCTTTCCGTCCGGCGCCGCCGACAGAGCGCCCTTGAGATAGCCGAGCACCGCCGCGACGCCGGAGAGGATGCCCGAGCCCTCCCCCTATTCTTACAGGCTGCCAAAGCCGCGGTCCGAAAGGGAAAAACGCAACAGGTACTCTCAATCACCGCCGCCGCAGAAGACATCCGCGAGCACGCTGAGCAAGACCTCGACGAAGCCACAGCGTTGCGTCTGCATCGCTGGCTCTCTGTGCTTCGCGGCGAGGCCTTCTTGGCACGCGGCGAATGGGAAGACGCCATCGTCCCCCTCGGCATCGCGGTGACCGCAAGCCGCAAAGAGCGCGACGACACCGCCCTCGGTCGCGCACTTGGCAGCCTCGGCCGCGCCCACTACCGCGCCGGTCGTTTCAAGATCGCCGAACCCCTACTCGAAGGCGGCCTCACCCACGCGCCCGACGACGCGCCCACCCGGGCCTCCGCCACTCGGGCGTTAGCCGATATCCGGCTCCGCGCAGGTGACCTCGACGCCAGCGAGCGCCTCTGGGAGCAAGCTCTCCAGCTGGCAATGCAGCTCCACTCCCGCGACGGAGAGGCACGTGCCCGTCGCGGCTTGGCCCATCTGCGCTGCATTCAGGGCCGACTGCAATCCACCGGCGATCTGCTCGACCAAGCCGAAGAGCTCCTCGCCCCCGATGGAGACGTCCGGGTACGCGCCGGAATTTTGACGCGCTGCGTCGAGATCGAGACCTGTGCCGGCCGATATGGCGCTGCCCTACGACGCTGCGAAGCCCTGGTCGATCTCGCTCGCCAACGCGACATGGCCGAGCGCCTCCCCGACGCCTACGCCCTGCTCGCCGAGGCCCTCTGCGCCCTCGGTAACGAAGGCGAGGCCAACGACGCCGCCATGCAAGCCCTCGTCTACGCAAAAGCACAGGGCCGGTCTTCGTGGGACGCTCAGCTCCGCGCCGCCCGCTGTCTGGCCGATCTCCGACGCTGGGACGCCCTCGCCAAAGCGCTCCCCGAACCCGAAGACCTCCCCAAACGCCTGGTCGACGACCCCGCGGCCCAGCTCGCCGCCTTGCGCGCACGGCTGTACAGCCAAACCGATCCAGCTCGAAGCATCGATCTCGCTCTTTGGGCGCTGCATCGTCCCCCTCCGCTGCTCGCCATTCGCGCCGCACGTATCGCCATCGATGTCGCCCAAGCCCTCGCAGCCTCTGGCCAAATCGAGACGGCAAGAAGCGCCGTAAAGCGGGGGCTAAAGTCGCTTCAGGGTCCCGGCTCCGACGGACTTCGCCTCGAGTTATTGCTCTCCATGCAACGAGCCCGCCCGGACGAACGGGTCACCGCCGCAATCGGCCAAATCGCCACCCGCATCGCCCAGAATCTCGCCCTGCGGTTCGCCACAAAATTCCTCCAACGAGACGGCGTGCAAGAGGCCCTGTCTGGCTAGATGAGACGAACTCTCCCCATCCTCTGCACGCTGCTTTGCATCGCCGCCGACTCACAACTGACCCACATCGACGCCAATCAGACGCTCGAACAGCTACCCGAGGGCGCTCCCCGCGAACAGCTGGCTAAAGCGGCCCAAGCGCTGGGAGATTGGTCCATCGACTTCGCTGGGGTGCCGATCGACGGAGCACGCCTACAGCGCTGGGCAGACTGCCCCGAAAATGAGCCCTTGCTGCGTTTCGTCCGCGAAGACACGGGCCGAGCCATCGACCTCGATGACTTTGTGTTCTTCCTGGACGACGTCCTGGTCGCCGGCCAAGCGGACCGCCGCGGTCAAGCGTTCACGGTCACCAGTGGACGCGCTCGAAGCGCTGGACTTTTGGTTCACCCCGACGACGTATTCAAGGATAAACCAAGGCAATACGGTGTCCGGAGCAAGACCCTGTCGGTCGACGCGCCCCAGCCTCCCGACAGCTATCCGCCCGCCATCGACGGCGATCCCCCCAGTCCCGGCTGGTCGGCGCGCTTCCAGAACCCCCAAGACCGGCCCGAAATGT
>JAACDH010000422.1 GCA_009936995.1 Rhodobacterales bacterium | reverse complement strand
TGGGTGGCCGGAAATCAACTCACGCTGCGCGCTATGGAGCTGGCCCGCCACAGCCGACCCGAAGTTCTTGGCGAAGTCCTAGACACCCTGCGCTCGTTCACCGAGGGCCAAGAGCTGCTCCGTGAGCTCGAGACGGGGCCGGCTCCTACCGACGACGATTGGTTAGAGCACGCGGATGCCCATGTGGGCGCGCTGTTTGCCTTCTGCTGTCGATCTGGCGGTCATGTGGCCGGCGCCGACCCGGTGGTGGTCGACGCCCTCGGTCGCTACGGTCGCCACCTCGGACGCATATGGCATATCGCAGAAGACATCTCGGGCATGCACCACGGCGACGCTGGCGCCCACCTGGTTGCGCGAGCGTTGATGGCGCGTCCAGTCCTTTGGATCATCGCCGCATGCGAAGACGATCGCGGCATCGCCCTTGAATGGACTGCGCTGGTGGCTCATCCAGAGGCTCACCGCGCCGATCAGCTCATGGAGAGGATCCGCAACACCCAAGGCTTGGCTCGGGCCCGCGAGGCGATGGCGAAAGAGGCTTGGGCCGCAAGAAAAGCGCTCAAACCTTTAAAAGACACGCCGTATCGCAACGCCCTCGACCGATTTGCGTCGCGCTTAGCGCGGTCGGGAAAGCAGTAGGGCTTAGCTCAGCGCCTCGATGACCGCGCTGTGGGCTGCGCGGGACCACAGCAGCCCGTTGTGACCCACGTTGTCGAGGACGACCTCGGTGACGCCCTGCAGGTGGCCAGGCACGGGAGGCAGCACCTGATGGTCGTAGCGCGATCGGATGATGGTGGTGGGCACGGGCTCTTCGCCCTGAGCCAGCCGATGACCCCACGGACCCTCCGGGTTGAGCACCGGCCACAGCCGTGGCGGCGTGAACGGGTACAGGTGTGTGCCTGAGTGGGCTCCGCCGAGGGACACAAAGCGCCGAACGTAACGATGGCCGCCAAAGGCCTTAAGCCAGGCGCGGCAGGCGACGGCCCCCAGTGAGTGACCGACGAGATCGACAGGGCCGTTGACCGCGATGGGGGAGATGGTCTGGTCGATCCGTTGGGCGATTTGTTCGAGTCCAAACTGCATGGACGGATAGCCGACGCGGTGCACTTGGTGCCATCCCTGCTTGCGGAGCGTGCGCTCGAGGGCCCGCAGCATGTCGGGATGGCCCATATATCCGTGCACCAAGATCACTGGCGGCCGACCCTGGGAGATCACCTGGGGCAGGGGCCTGAGTCGAGAGATCGGCGCCAAGGCGGCGCGCGCACTGGCCACGAGTTCGCGAGCAACCACACGAGGGACGTCGCGAAAATGGCTGTGCCAGGGACGGTTTTCGGGGACAGATTCAGACATTGGTCGACCGGGGGTTGGTCAGCGGCGTGGATTCGGATAGATGAGGCGCGGTCGGAGGACACGATGCAACGCGCGTTGACGGGTGTGCAGCCTTCTGGGCAGATTCACCTAGGCAATTACCTGGGTGCGATTCAGCCTGCACTAAACCTGCAGAAGCAGCACGACACATTCTACTTTATCGCGGACTATCACGCGCTCACCTCGGTCCAAGACCCCACCCTGCTGCGGCAGTCTGGGATCGAGATCGCGGCGACTTTTCTGGCCCTGGGGCTGGATGTCGAGGGCTCGGCCACGCTGTTCAAGCAGTCGTCCGTCCCCGAGGTCTGCGAGCTGGCTTGGATCCTCGCCTGCTGCACCTCGGCGGGCACTCTCGATAAAGGACACGCGGTAAAAGCGGCCCGGGACGGCGGTCGCGAGATCAACGCCGGCACGGTGTTCTATCCGGTGCTGATGTCAGCCGATATTCTGCTTTACGGCTCGAACATCGTTCCGGTGGGCAGAGACCAGCAACAGCACGTTGAGATCGCCCGCGATCTGGCGACGCGGGTAAACCACCGCTTCGGGGAAGGCACCCTTGTGGTGCCGACCGTGCAAGTCCAGAAGGAAGTCGGTCTGGTTTCCGGTACCGATGGCCGCAAGATGAGCAAGAGCTACGGCAACACCTTGCCGCTGTGGCTTCCTGCGAAAAAGTTGCGGAAGCAAGTGATGCGCATCGTCACCGACAGCCGCACCGTCGAAGAGCCGAAAGACCCAGACACTTGCAACGTGATGAAGCTGTACAAATTGTTTGGTTCAACGGAGCAGATTGCAGACCTTCGCGGTCAGTACATCGCGGGTGGCATGGGGTACGGCGTGGCCAAGCAAGCGCTGTACGAAGCCATCGACGAACGCCTCGAAGCGCCACGGGCGCGTTACGAGGAGCTTATTTCTCTCCCCGTGCGTGTCGAAGAAGTGCTACAAGCCGGAGCCGAGCGCGCGCGTCAAGCAGCGAAGGTCACCATGACCCGAGTTCGCGAAGCCACGGGGCTAGGCTAGGGCCAAAAACTTCTGTCTTCGTCTCCCGGTGCACGGAAAATCCTGCACCGCGTGAAGAGATCCTGTATCGTCCCGCAATCCTGCGTACCTAAACGCTTGGAGCATCAGTCGAATGGCATTTTCCTCCTCCACATGGTCGTCTCCCCGACGACGAACGTCCGAGCGGCTCACCGCCGATCAGGAGAAGGACATCGCGCGCGAAATTCGCGGCGCCGAGAGTCAAGCTCGGGATGCCATTGATGGCATCGAGCTCGCCGACGAGATTCTCACGAAACGTCCTGATCGCGCCGAACGCACCCGTGCAGGGGCAGTAGACCGCCTCGAGGCCGCTGTCGAAGAGGTCTACAAGGCCTCTAAAGAAGACACCTCCCTGAAAGCCCGAGCCCGTCGGGCCAAGGGTGCTTGGGCCCAGGCCGAATCCCTCCGTTGGCGTCTCGCCATGAGCGGTCGACGCATCGCGCACGGCGAGGCACGCAAGCTCGCGGGCCCCTTCATGGACGAAGAGGACTTGGTGCAAGAAGGCTACATTGGCCTCCTGCGCGCCGCCAAGCGCTTCGACCCC
>JAACDH010000421.1 GCA_009936995.1 Rhodobacterales bacterium | reverse complement strand
TTCCACTCGGGCATGACGAAGTCGGGCAGACCGTCCTCGTTGAAGTCCCCCACGTCCAAGCCCATTCCCGTCATCGGGGTGCTGAGCCCGACGGCGTTGTTGTCCATCTCGAGCACGCCGCCGCCACGGTTCCAAAGCAGCACATTCGGCTGGGATTCGCCGAAGTCGTTGACGATATACAGCTCGGGTAGGCTGTCGCCATCGAGGTCGATCCAGCCGCCCACAAAGGTGTACCCGTCGTGCACCTCTTGGGGAAGCACATCGGACACGTCGACAAAGGTTCCGTCGCCGTTATTCACGTACAACCAGGACCGATCGCCGGGCCCGAAGTCTTCGTGGGGGAGATCGGGATCGCTCTCCTCGATGAATCCGTAAGCGCCAACGAACAGGTCGAGGTCGCCGTCGGCGTCGTAGTCGGCCCAGCTGCTGGACACGGACCGGCGGGGGTCGCTGGCCAAGCCGGCGGCCTGGGTGACATCGGTGAAGATATCACCATCGTTACGCAGCAGCACGTTAGGCATGCGGTAGCGGGTCAGGAACAGATCCATGTCGCCGTCGCCGTCGTAGTCCACGGCCGAGCCGCCGCTGCTGAGGTTGACGGGTAAACCTTCAAGCCGTGCGTGATCGGGCGTGAGCAGGCCCTCGACGGTGCCCCAGAACAGCTGACTTTGAGCGTAGCCGGGCAACATGACGTCGAGGAGGTTGTCGCCGTTGAAGTCCGCCACCACCACGCCCACGCCCCAGAACCAGTTCAGTCGAGCCGGCTCGGAGATGGCGACTACTCGATCAAAAGCGGCGATCTCACGGTTGGATGGGTTGGTGCACGCGATGACACCGCTGGCGGCCACGCTGACCGTTAGGCCCGCTCCGGGACGGGTGCCGGTATCGGTGATGGCGGTATCAACCGTAGTTGCCGAGGTTTTTACAGACTTATCAGGCGGACCACCACACGCCGCGAGCAGCAGTAGCACCCCAGAGAAGTGTCGATAAAATCCCTTCATGCCCACTACTATATCCAGCCGATGCGGCAGCCGTGATACCGTCTGCACATGAACGAAGCACCCGGCAATATTAAGAGCGCAGCGATCCTCCAGATGGTGTCGGGCGTAATCAATGTATTCTTCACCTCAGTCACCCTCGGTCTCGGCGCCACGGTCTGTGCCGTGCCCACCATGGGACTCAGTGGACTGTGCGGCATCTTCGGCTGCCTGATGGTTCCGCTGGGCTTCGTCGAGATCATCGTCGGCGCCATGGCCCTGCAAAACCCCAAGAACGCGGGCATGCTGCGCAACGTGGCCTACCTCGAGATGATGAGCTTCTTCTTTGGCGGCCTGATCGCGGCGGTCGCCGGCGGCATGGTACTCTCGATGACGAACGACGCAGACGTCAAGGCGTACCTAGAGGGGTAGATCCCGCTAGCCTAGGTTTCGCGAGCGCCGCCGAATCAGCGCCGACAACATCAACAACGCCGGCCACGCTGCGGTGCCCGAACCGCTCTCACAACCGCAACCCTGCTCCTCGTCGAGCGTCTCGGGCGTGTTCGATGGGTCCAGCGGATCGGAGCCGGCGTCCACCTCGTCGTAGTCGGAGAAGCCATCACCATCGGTGTCGACGGACAATGGATCGGTGTAGTGTTCGTTGACCTCGTCGCCGTCGCTGAGGCCGTCGCCGTCGGTGTCGGCGCGCAGTGGATCGAGTCCCAGGGCCACTTCGTCGCCGTCGATCAGCCCGTCGCCGTCGGTGTCGCGCACCTTCGGGTCGGTGCCTCGGGCGTACTCGTCGCCGTCCAGCAGACCGTCGTCGTCGGTGTCGGGATCGAGGGGGTCGAGTCCTTGGGCCACTTCGACGCCATCGCCCAGGCCGTCGCCGTCCGTGTCGGACAGGGTGGGATCGGTGCCGTACTCAATCTCGAAGAAGTCGGACACGCCATCGCCGTCGGTGTCTTGGAGGGTGGGGTCGGTGCCTTGGTCGACCTCGTCACCGTCGGCGATACCACAGTCGTCGGTGTCCAACAGGGTGGGGTCGCTGCCGAAGACGGACTCTTCGGCGTTGTCGAGGCCGTCGCCATCGGTGTCGTCGTGGTCGTCCGCTGGGCTGAAGGGGTCGGTGCCCGCCAGGAACTCGGTGCCGTCGTAGGCGCCGCCACCATCGGTGTCTTGGAGGTTTGGATCGGTGCCGTAGGCCACTTCGGGGCCGTCTTCGAGCCAGTCGTCGTCAGAGTCGCGATCGCGGGGGTCGGTGCCGTATACGTTGACCTCTTCGCCATCGAGAAGGCCGTCACCGTCCGTGTCTTCGGCCAAGGGGTTGGTCTGTAGCACGTTGAATTCGGTGCCGTCATCGAGGCCATCGCCATCGGTGTCGGCGTTGGCGGGGTCGGTGAAGCCCGCTTCGAAGTTGTCGTCTAAGCCATCGCCGTCGGTGTCGACGTCGAGGGGATCGGTGCCCCAGAACCAAACCTCTGCGCCGTCATCTAGGCCGTCGCCATCGGTGTCGACGTCGAGGGAATTGGTGCCAAGCACGCCCTCTTCTTCGTCAGTGAGCCCGTCGCCGTCGCTGTCGGCGGGCTGGTAGGTAGGGTCGAGGGCGTCTATCGTACCGTTGCCGTTGCTGTCGGGTCCGCCGGAGCCGCCCTCGGTGCGGTCGCGGAAGCCGTCGCCATCGCTGTCGTTGATGTTGGGGTCGGTCTCGTCGTTGGCGGTTCCGGGCTGGTCCCCGCCCACGACGCCGTCGCCGTTGGCGTCCTCTTGGCCGTCGAGCAGACCATCAAAGTCGGTGTCGGCGTTGTAGGCCAAGGTGCGGGTGGTGCCTGCGTCTCCGTCTGGCACAAACAGCGAGAGCTCGGTGCCCACGAACGGCAACCCTTGGCTGCCGGTGACGCCGCCGGGCAGCGGCGCGCTGACGCCCACCTCGACGCCGTCCAACAGACCATCGCCGTCGGTGTCGGTGTTGTTCGGGTCGATCTCGTCGCCCGTGAACGGCACGCCGTCGAAGCCGTAGATTTCGGCGCCGTCTGAAACGCCATCGTCATCGGTGTCGGCGTCCATGGGATTGGACTCGTCGCCGGTGCAAGGGGTGAGGTCGGGGCCCACGACCTCTAAGCCATCGGGGGCTCCATCTCCGTCGGAATCGAAGTCGAGCAAGTCCGTGCCGTACCAAGGCTCCAGCGCATCATCCAGACCGTCGTTGTCGGTGTCGATTCCGAGGGCGGTGGGGGGCACTCCCGCACCGGTGTCGGCGGTGTTGGCCAAGGCGGGTGACGCGAGGGCGGCGAGGACGAATAGCATGGACGGACGCATTGTGACTCGATCGAGTGGGCCGAGAGCGGCACATCCGAATATAACCACTTAACCATTGGACTGGCCATCTCAATCGTGGCCACCGAGGAGCTCTATGTCGCTGTCACTACTGCTTTTGGGTGCCTTGGCCTTCGCCGGTCCCGAGATGATTCCCGACGACCCCATCGACTTGGTGGGCCATACTGCCCCAGATTTTCAGGCGCTCACCCAGGATGACCAGCCCTTCACGCTAGCGTCAACTCGTGGTAATTCAGTTATTCTCGCTTTTTGGGCGAGTTGGTGCGGTCCGTGTCGCCAAGAGCTCCCGGCGCTGTCCACGTACGCAGCTGAGCATCCCGAGGTGCAAATCTTCGCCGTCAACGTAGACCGCGAACGCCGAAAAGCCGTGCAATTTATGTCTCAATCGCCATTCTCTCTTCCGATCCTCTGGGACAATCAAGCCATCGCGCTGGGGCATTACGAAGTCACCAGCATGCCCAGCACGTACCTCATCGACGCCCAAGGCACGGTGAAATGGCACCACGTAGGCTACAGCCAGACCAAGGGCCTGGTCGAACTAGAAGCCGCCGTGGAGGCCCTCTAATGGACCGTCAAACCCTACGAATCTCGGCGATGTGGATGCTGGTCGCGCTGATGGTCTTCGGTATTGGCGCAAGCATCTACATGACGCAGCACCACGAGATTCAGCTGTACGGCGACGCCTCGGTTCAAGGGGAACTAATCGGCTGTGTCGAGTCCCAAAAAGTTAGCTGCGACCTGGTCAACACCAGCGAATGGTCCGAGCTGGCCGGTATCCCGCTGTTTACGCTGGCCATTCCCGTCTACCTGTGGATTCTCGGCCTGGCCATCGCCGTCATCCGTGGCCGCAAAGAGCTGCTTTGGGTCATCCTCGGAACGGGCGTGCTCACCACCTTGCACGCCATCTTCCTGGGCTACATCTCGGTGGTCG
>JAACDH010000420.1 GCA_009936995.1 Rhodobacterales bacterium | reverse complement strand
GCGTCGGTGACCACCGCCTGCAGCTGGACCAACTCGTCGAGTTGGGCGCCGTCGGTGGGGAAGTCCGACACCTTTGGGAATGGCGCAATCGTCACAAATCCCTCGGTATTCGGCAGCCGTTGCCAGAGGTCTTCGCTCATGAAGGGCATGACCGGGTGCAGCAGACGGGCGATGACCCCGAACGTCTCGAACAGCGTGTGTCGGACCGCGTTCTGGCGCGCATCGGACGCCTCTTCGTCGTAGATCGTGGTCTTGGTGAGCTCTAGGTACCAACCGCAGAAGTCGTGCCACACGAACTGTACGATCTCGCTCGCCACTTCGTTGAACTTGTACGTATCGAGCGCGGCGCGGATACGGCCGACAGCGGCGCCGGTGCGGATCTGAATCCACTCCTCGTAGGGGCCGAACGCCATGGGCGCCTTGGGGTCGTACGCCTCGATGTGCATGAAGCAGTACCGAAGCGCTTGCCACATCTTGGTCGTGAAGCGATGGTTGGCCTCTACCCGCGATTCGTTCCAGATCACGTCTTGGCCTTGGCCAGCCAACGAGACCATGGTGAAGCGGAACGCGTCGGCGCCCCACTTGTCGATCACGCCCAGCGGATCTACCACATTGCCCTTGGTCTTAGACATCTTGTCGCCGTGCTTGTCGCGCACAAGGGCGTGAATGTAGATGTCCTTGAACGGGACCTCTCCCATGAAGTACTGGCCAGCAAACATCATGCGGGCGACCCAGAAGAAGATGATATCGAAGCCCGTGATCAGCACGCTTGTGGGGTAGTACTTGGCCAGGTCGGCCGTCTTCTCGGGCCAACCGAACACGCTGAACGGCCACAGCGCCGAGCTGAACCAGGTGTCGAGCACGTCAGGGTCTTGAGTGAGCTTATCCCTGCCACAGGCCGAGCACTCGGTGGGCACCGTTCGGGACACGTTCACGTGCTCGCAAGCGTCGCAGTAGTAGGCGGGAATTCGGTGACCCCACCACAGCTGCCGGCTGATACACCAGTCGCGAATATCGCGTAGCCAAGCGAAGTAGGTGTTCTCCCACTGCTGCGGCACAAACTTAGTGATGCCGTTCTCTATCGCTGCCAAGGCGGGCGTGGCCAGGGGCTTCATCCGCACGAACCACTGGGTAGAGAGCATCGGCTCGACGATGGCGCCGGATCGCTGGCTTCGTCCAATGTTCATCAAGTGATCTTCGGCGCCGCGGAACAGCTCGGCCTCTTCGATCTTTGCTTTGACGGCCTTGCGAGCCTCGGCCACTATGAGGCCCTGGAACTCGCCGGCGTTCTCGTTGAGGGTGCCGTCTTTGTTGAGCAGGTTGATCATGGGCAAATCGTGGCGCTTGCCCACATCGAAGTCGTTGAAGTCATGGGCCGGCGTGACCTTGACCGCACCGGTACCAAAGTCCATGTTGACCAAGATGCTGTCGGCCACGATGGGGATCTCGCGATCGATGAACGGGTGCTTCAGCGTCTTGCCGATGAGGTGCTGATAACGAGGATCGTCGGGATGCACGGCCACCGCGGTGTCGCCCAGCATGGTCTCGGGACGGGTGGTGGCCACGACCACTTCGCCGCCGCCATCTTCCTCCTTGATGGGGTAGGCGAAACTGTACAGCTCGCCCTTCACGCCTTCCTCGTGCTCAACTTCCAAGTCCGAAATTGCAGTTTGGTCGAGAGGGTCCCAATTGATTAGACGGTGGCCACGGTACACGAGGCCGTCTTCGTAGAGCTTCACAAAGTGCTCTGCCACGGACTTCTGCAGGTCGTCGTCCAACGTGAAGCGCTCGCGGCTCCAGTCGCAGGAGACACCCAAACGCCGCAGCTGATTGGTGATGTCTCCACCAGCCACAGCCTTCCATTCCCAGACGCGCTCGACGAACTTCTCGCGGCCCATCTCCCAGAAGTCCAGGCCCTCTGCTTCGAGTTGCCGACGAACCACCCATTGGGTAGCGATGCCGGCATGATCGGTTCCGGGAACCCAGCACACATTATAGCCATCCATCCGCTTGTAGCGGATCAACACGTCTTGAAGCGTGTTGTTCAGGGCATGCCCCATGTGCAGCTTGCCGGTGACGTTCGGCGGCGGAATAACGATGCTATAAGGCTCACCGAGTGCGTTGGGGTCCGCACGAAAAAGATCGTCTGCATCCCATGCGGCTGCGTACTTTTGAGCAGATGCGTGGGGATCGTAGGCCTTGGGCAGTTCGTCCGCGGACATGGTCAACTCCGGGTTGGAGCCCGGCTCTAACACCGAACGCCGGCTAGGTCACCGGTTCGGCGCGCCTGAGATCCGCTATTTGATCCCGGCGAGCATCTCCTCGGCCTGGGTTCGGAACACAGCCTTCTGTGCCGACCGTTCCAGGAAAGACGCTAGCGCGGGCTTAATTGCGGCGGTGTCTCCGCGGTCCTTAGCGATCAGCGCCTTGAACCAAAATAGGTCGGCTCGAGGGCGCTTGTGGCCGGGGAGCGTCTCGATCCGCTCCCATGCCGCATCTAAGCTGCCCCCCTTCCAGAGACAGAGCACCTGAGCGCGCTGGGCCAAGGCACCATCCACGTCTTGGAGAAGCTCGGACAGAAGTGCTGCGCCTTTTCCAAGGCCAGAGAGCTCGTCGAGGTGGTCGTCGACAAACCCTACCAAGGCCTTGCCCTGGCAGCGCCAGAACGTGTAGCCATCGGCTTGGAGCACCCGAAACGAACCCGCTTCGCCCACTTTGGGCGCCCAGAGCATGCGTAAAGCCGTCCCGCCCGCGCAGGCAGCCAGGCCCTCGTGCGACACGGTCTCCGGAGACTGTTTGTGGTGCCAGACCGTGCCATCGGCCCAGAAAAACCACTCCAACGCGCTGCCGTCGCCGAGCTGGAACACATCGAGGCCATCGCTGATCCACAAACCATTCCACTGGGAATCGTCGGTTCGAGCCGTAAGCCGCTCATGGGCCTCTTCGACCACGCCCGCGTGGGGTCGGCCGGCAACTGAGGCGTACTGCAAGGCAGACCCCATGTCTGAAAATCCGGCCTCTCCAACAATACGCGCCAGTTCGAGCACCGCATCGGGCGGCAGCTTGTTGGACTCGAGCCAGGTACGCACCGCGTTCTCGGCACGCTCGTCGCCTTGGGCTGCAGCAGACAACACCAGTCGGCGAACTGCAATCGTCGCCGCCTGACGGACACCTACATGGGGATCGCGCAGCATGCGCCCCAAGCGATCGAGCGCTTTTTGATCGGCCACGGCACTCAACAGCAGCAACAATCCGGGATTCTTAGCGGGATCAAGCCTCTTCAGGGCATCGAAGATCTGCGTTTTCTGGCCGCGCGTCATGGACTGTTGCCCCGCAGCGCCGCGATATCGACTGGCGATCTCGACGGCCGATGCCGCCGCGTTCAGTCGCACGGAAGGGCTCTTATCGTCGGTCGCCTTCGTGATCATCAACGCGAGATCGTCCCAATTCCCTTGTAATCCGATGGCTCGCACCGCTGTGGCACGCGTGCTCACGTCCTTGTGGCTCAACAGCTCGCGCGGATCGTTTGGATGGGTCATTAGGTCCTCCGGGGTTCAAGCTAACCTCACCTCGGAGATGCACCATGCACCGCTGCCTGCCCTTGCTCGCTATCGCCCTCTCGGCCTGCGCTCCAACCGTCATGCCTTTATACGAAGAGGCCCGCCTTCAGGCCCTCGCCCAGCCCGGTCCCCTCCCCGAAGCTTGGCGGCCAGATGCGGTGGTTCATTTGTCGGAGACGCTGCTCACCCATGCCCTCGACGTGTTGTTGGCGTCCGAAGGCACGCTCACCGAGGCTATCGACATCGGCCTGGTGACCGCCACGCCTACACTAAAGGTGTCCAAACTCCAGCTCCGAAAGGCCAAGTGCGCGACGTGCCTTGGCGTAGACGCAACGTTGAAGGGCAACGTGGTCATCGACAGCCCAGTCGGAGCGCACAAGACGAAGGTCACCGCGACGCTAAGTTTTGACGCTGAGTTCGAGGTAGAGGCAAGCGAAGAGCACTGGGTGCTCACTGTCGCGCCCCGGCAAGTCGAAAAGGTAAAACTCACCCTAAACGGTGCCGGCGT
>JAACDH010000419.1 GCA_009936995.1 Rhodobacterales bacterium | reverse complement strand
TCACATTGTCGACGCCGTTATGGTGCTCGGTGATACCAAGTGTCCAGAGGATCTGTGCTTTCTCGGCCGTGGCGTAGGCGTGGGCCATCTCACGGATCGCCTCAGCGGGAACGCCGGTGATCTCCTCGGCGTACTCGAGCGTGTACGGCTCGACGTGCGCCCGGTAGGCCTCGAAGCCTTGTGACGAGTGGGCGATGAACTCCTTGTTGTGTAGATCGGCGGCGATGATTTCGCGCCCAACCGCGTTGGCCATCGCCACATCAGTGCCAACATTGAGTCCGAGCCAGACGTCGGCGAACTTGGCCGATGCCGTGCGACGAGGATCGACGGCATACATCGTGGCGCCGTTGTCGAGCCCCTTCAGGAGGTGATGGAAATAGATGGGGAGCGCTTCACGCGCGTTTGATCCCCACAAGAGGATGACGTCGGTCTCCTCGACCTCTGTATACGACGACGTTCCGCCGCCCACTCCGAACACTGCCGCCAGACCGACGACACTTGGAGCGTGTCAAGTTCGATTACAGGAGTCGATGTTGTTCGACCCCATTGCGGTGCGAATAAATTTCTGCGCCGCGTAGTTCATCTCGTTCGTTGATTTCGAGCAGCTGAACATGGCGAATCCCTCGCCACCCAACTCATCTCGGATCTTGCCAAACCCGGCGGTGGCCCGGTCAAGGGCCTCCTCCCAGCTGGCAGGGCGGAGCTCGCCGTTTTCTCGGACCATGGGGGTGGTCAAGCGAGGTAACGGCTCACTAAAGCGTTTCTTCTTACGCACGGTGGTTCCCACGAAACGGAACGGTACCGCAATGCGGAACCGAGTGGTTCCCGACTCGCAATATTTGGCCGCTTCCTCACTGTGCCGACCCGGTACGGTGGGCCCCTATGCGCTGGTCGAACCTGCACACACCCACCCTCCGAGATGCTCCCGCTGATGCGGAGGCGGCCAGCCACAAGCTCCTGGTACGCGGCGGATTTATCCGCCAGCTTCATGCCGGTCACTACTCATTGCTCCCGCTCGGATGGCGCGTCTTCACCAAGGTCGAGAGCATCGTCCGCGAAGAGATGGATGCCATCGGCGGTCAGGAATTCCTCCTTCCCGCCATGCATCCCGCCTCGCTGTGGAAGAAGTCGGGCCGCTGGGATGTCATGGGCGACGAGATGTTCCGGGTCACCGACCGCAAAGGCGCCGAGAATGCCCTGGGGATGACCCACGAGGAAATCTTCACCACCTTGGCCCTCGAGATCACCTCCTACAAGTCGCTTCCCCAGATCTGGTACCAGATCCAAACCAAGTCCCGTGATGAGCCCCGCCCCAAGAGCGGGCTCCTGCGGGTGCGCGAGTTCGCCATGAAAGACTCATACTCGTTCGACCTTGATCAGGCCGGACTCGACAGAAACTTCGCCCTCCACCACGATGCCTATGTCCGCATCTTCGAGCGACTCGGTCTTCCCGCCGTGCCTGTCGAGGCGTCCTCTGGAGCGATGGGCGGTTCTGGGTCGACAGAGTTCATGGTCCCCTCCCCCGCCGGCGAAGACGATGTGGTTCGCTGCAACAGCTGTGACTACGCCGCCAACGTCGAACGTTCAGCGTCGGCTTTGCCCGTGGTCGAGGATCGTGACCTTGTCGAACTGACCAAGTTCCCTACACCCGGCGTCCGCACGATTGCGGCGCTCGAAGCCGCAGACGGTGGGGCACCCGCCGACCACCAGATCAAGACAATGGTGATGGTTCTCGACGGCGACGTCACCCTCGCTCTCGTGCGCGGTGACCACCAACTCAACTTGCAGAAGCTGCAAGACGGCACCGGCGCCATCGATATCCGTCCTGCCACTCCCGAGGAAGCCAAAGCTGCGCTCGGCGCCATGCCCGGTTCGCTCGGTGCTGTGGGTGTCGAGGGCACGCGCATCGTCGCCGACCCTGTGCTCCAAGGCCGCTCCGGTCTCACCACCGGCGCCAACACAGACGACTGGCATTACACCGGTGTCAACATCGAACGTGACATCGCTGTCGACGAGTGGATGGACCTGCGCGATGTCAGTGAGGGTGAGGCCTGCATCAGCTGTGGCGAACCCCTCGAGATCGTGCGCTGCATCGAAGCCGGCCACATCTTCAAGCTCGGCACGAAGTACGCCGAAGCATTTGGCGCCCACGTGATGGATCCCAACGGCACGCAGTGCCCGCTCGTCATGGGCTCTTACGGCATTGGCATTGAGCGAAATGTCGCCGCCATCGCCGAGACCTACCATGACGACAATGGCCTGATTTGGCCTGCGGCCGTCGCTCCGTTTGAAGCCGTCATCACCATCGTGAGTCTCAAGGACGAATCGTCGGTCGTCGCGGCCAAGGCGCTCTACGACGAACTCAAGGCCAAGCGCATCGATGTGCTGCTCGACGACCGCGACGCCCGCGCCGGCGTGAAGTTCGCCGACGCCGAACTCATCGGCATTCCGTACCGGATCACGATCGGACCCAGAGCATTGGCCGAGGGCGAGGTCGAATTTACGGAGCGCTCTAACGGCGAGACCACACGCGTCCGTATCGATGCCATCGTCGATCAGCTGATAGCCGCCGTCACGAGCTGAGAATTCGGCGGGTCGAGGCCTGGTCGAGAAGTTAGCCTGTCGGATTGGGAAGAACACCGGGCATGTCGCTGTTCCACATCGTGGAACAGCGGTCAATCTGGGTAGGGTCAAGGGCATGTCCGTCCAGTCGATCGAGCGAGCTTTTTCCCTTTTGCGGGCACTCGCCGTCGGCCCCGTCGGGGTAACTGATCTTTCTGAACGCGTTGATTTGCCGAAATCAACAGTCGCTCGGCTTCTCGCCGCGCTCGAGACGGAGGGTGCCGTCGTCCAGGTTGAGGTCGGTGGCGAATATCGATTGGGCGAGGGCCTCCTTGACATTGCCGGGGCCACCCAGCCGGGCCGCAACCTTGTTGCCACCGTGCGGCCCCACCTGATCGAGCTCACGGACTTCTTCGGCGAAACCGCCGGACTTTCGATCGAATCGGAACGAGACGTCTACTACCTCGATCATGTCGAGGCCGAAGGCGACGTCCAGGTCCGTAGCTGGACTGGGGATGCGTTACCCCTCCACTCAGTCCCTTCAGGCTTGTGCATCATGGCGCACTGGCCAGCCAAAAAACTCGACGAGTATCTCTCGAACCCGCTTGAGTCTCCTACCGCCTACACCCTCAACGATGCTGACGCGATCAGGGAGCGGATCGCCATGATCCAAAGCTTGGGTTATGCCTGGGGCTACGAGGAAGGCGTCGACGGCATCAACTCCGTGGCTGCACCCATCCTTCTCTCCGATCGCACGGTCGCGGGTGCAGTGCACGTCCACGGCCCGGCGTTTCGCTTCCCGAACCCTGATCGCACCCACGATCTTGGTGTTCTCGTCGTCGCCGCGG
>JAACDH010000418.1 GCA_009936995.1 Rhodobacterales bacterium | reverse complement strand
TGGATGGACGACGACGACGAGGTGTGGGCGATGCCCTCGATATTTGCTTCGAGGCGCCGAACTTGCACCTGGGAGGTGGTGATAACGAGCCCCTCGGAGACGCTTGTGACAACTGCTCCACGAGCGCGAACGACTCAGCCGATGATGGCTTAGGCGGTGACCGTGACTTCTGTCGCTTCGCCGCCAGCGAGAATGGTGGGCGGGACATCGACAGCGACTCCGAGGGACTGTGAGACGACCGCGACAGCGGGCCCTGCTATCCAAACCCGGACCTACAAGACACCGATGGCGACTACGTCGGAGACGCGTGCGACCCCCAAGCGCTTGGGCGTTGCAGTGAAAATGGCGAGCACGCCAACTCGGCCTGTAGCCACTCCTCTCCGGTGCCACCAGCCGGCGCCTTGCAGCTCTTGGGACTGCTCGGCGCGATGCGTTGACGGAATTGAGCGCGATTGGCGGCGCGGTCGACGGGCCCCCTGACTGTCTAAAGACGTCCTTGAAGCATTTTGTTTCTGGACGTACACGCTCCCCGTCGGCTAAACCTCGCAAGAGTCCACGCCCAGAGGATCCACTTGCACAACTCGATAAATATCCGGCGCGTCTTCGGTCTTACCGCACTCGCACTGACCGCTAGCCTCCTTTCGGCGACCGCCGCTCACGCGCAGACCGTTCCAAACGGCTACTCGGTGGACATCGAATTTGTCCATCCATCCTTCGGTCACGGCTCGTTTGTCGGCGTCGAAGTTCCCATGACGCGCGCTGCAATGGCGTGGCGTTACGGTGCGGTCGTCCAGTATGAGAACGACCCGCTGACGGTGTACGACGCGGTGAACGACGTCGAACTCGGCTCGGTTGTGGCCGACCGCTTCGACGTCCAGTTGGGTGCCAGTCTCGATTTGTCGGAGCGCGTGTCCCTCGGTCTACGCGTTCCCATGGACTACAACACCGGCGATGGCATTCAAGAGTTCGCCGCGAACGGCTTCGGCATGGGCGATCTGGGTGCGGGTGCTCGGGTGGTGCTGCTGAAAACCCGCCGCGACGTTTTCAACCTCGGCCTGCGCGGCGGTTTGTCCCTGCCATCGGGCCGTCGCAACTCCTACACGGGCGAGACCGGAATTCGCGCCACCGTTGGCGGCCTGGCCGTCACTAACGCGGGCCCGCTTCGCGTGGCTGTCGATGGTGGTTTGGTGGGACGTACGCCGTTTCTCACGACTGAGGACTTCACCGTCGGCAACGAGGTCACCATGGGCCTCGGCTCCCGTTTGGCGCTCCCGGCGGCAACCCGCACGGCCTTCACCGGCCAGCTGCTCACCCGCGCCGGCCTCGAGAACTTCCTCGGTGGCGGTGCTGAGAACGCCCTCGAGGTCATCGGTGGTGTGCAGGTGCTTCCGTCCCGCGCGGTCACCATCGACATCGGCGCTGGTCGTGGATTTAACGAAGGCTACGGTACCACCGACCTCCGCATTCTCAGCGGCATCACCGTCCAACACGTGCCCGCACCGCCGGACGAGCCGGTGATTATTGAAGGTCCTCCTCCGCCCCCGCCGCCCCCGCCGCCCCCCGTCGAGGAGCTGCCCGAGCCCGAGCCCGAGTGGCAAGAGAACGAGCTCGTGCGCGTTGTGGCGGACGTTATCCAGATCCGCGACATGCTCGACTTCCGCGTCGACACGAATATCCTCCTCGAGGAGTCGCGTCCCACGCTGCAGGCCATCGCCGACATCATCAACGACGACGCTCGCATCGGGCACGTGGTTATCGAGGGGCACGCTTCGCAAGAAGGCGCCTTCGACTACAACTACAAGCTCTCCGAGAGTCGCGCTCGCGCCATCTTCGAGGAGCTGTTCAGCTCGGGTGTTCACCCGAGTCGTATCAGCTACCGAAGCATGGGCGAGGTCGAGCCGCTGGTTGAAGGCGACGATGAAGATTCCCTTCAGAAGAACCGTCGCGTCGAGTTCCACATCGTCAAGCAGTTCGATGCAGTCGAAGACATGCCCGATTACGACATCAGCCAGATTCTACCTTGGACCGGTGAAGGCGTAACGATCAACGTTCCCGAGAAGCCGGTTCCCGTAGAGGAAGAGACCTCCAACGAGCCCAAGCTCGACGAGTTCGGTCTTCCCATCTTTGACGATGACGACATCGACATCGACGCCCCCGAGGGCGATGACGCTACCGAAACCGAAGGAGACGAGTAATGTCTGCCGAACGCTCAAACAGCGCCTGGGCTGGATTGGCGTATCGGTCTGCGGTTGGCATGTTCATTGCCTTGGCCTTGGCGCCTGTCGCCGGTGCCCAAGAAGTGGCCATCCTCTGTGCAGGCGGCGATCCGCTCGCGACCATTCGCGATAGCCTCAGCTGCACGGGCAACTTCGTGTCCATCGAGGTCTTCGACACCTCGACGGTCACGCCCGCCCTCGCCACGCTCTCCAATTTCAACTCGGTTTTGGTCTGCAACATCGGCGACACCCCGCACGCAGACGCCGTCTCCATGGGCGACGTGCTCGCCGACTTCGTCGAGCTGGGTGGTGGTGTGGTCTTGGCCGGTGGTTCCTTCGCTGCGCCAACGAAACTTGGCGGCCGTTTGGTCGACGATAACTATGTGCCGCTCACCCAGTCCAACGCCCCCCCTGTGTGCCCCACGGGTCTCTTTTTGGCGGCCGACGGCACCAACCAACAGCTCCCGGGCGCCTTGGTTGATCCGGGGGGTC
>JAACDH010000057.1 GCA_009936995.1 Rhodobacterales bacterium | reverse complement strand
AGCGCAGTGTCGTAGGTGGGCGGGTCACCGCTCCGCAGACGCCGATAGATCTCGACAACCGCGTCTTCGACCGTGCTGACGGTGTCCATTTGCAGCGTGTCCCGAAGGAAGCTGCCGACGAGCATGCCGTCGATAAACAGCACCTCGATGTGCTGGATACCATGAGCCAGAAGCTCAATAATGGACTCTTCGGTGATCTCTTCGTTGCACTCGATCAAGATCCGACCGGTATTCATGTCGACTACGTCATAAGCCGAGATTTTACCAGCGATGGTCTCTTCGTCGGTGGGGATGAGCCCCACCTCAATCTCACGCTCAATTCCATCCACCGTGCGGATTTCCTTGGTGAGCATGCCAGCCTTCCGCATCTTGCGGAGGATGTTCTTCAGGAACTTCTTGTCTTTACGACAGAGGACATTGCCCTCATTGTCGACGACATCCATCGTGGCCTTCTGTGAAAACAGCAGGTCCGCCGTGGTCTCTTTGAACCATCCCTTATCGGTGCGGAACACGCGCTCCGACTCGTAGAAGTAATTCAACAGCGCTTCGGTGTCGTAACCAAGCGCTCGAAGCAGCACGGTCGCAGGAAGCTTGCGACGACGGTCGATTCGGACGTATAAGATGTCCTTAGAATCGAATTCAAAGTCGATCCAAGAGCCGCGGTTCGGGATGATCCGTGCAGAGAAAATCTGCTTCTGACCGCCCGTCTTGCTGATGTTGGAATCGAAGAAGATGCCCGGGCTACGGTGTAGCTGAGACACGACGACACGCTCGGTACCGTTGACGATGAACGTACCGTGCTCGGTCATCAGAGGAATTTCGCCGAAGTAAACCGGCTGTTCCTTGATGTTGGAGACGGTCCGAACGTCGGTCTCGGTGTCCACGTCCCATACGACGAGACGCACGATGACCTTAATCGGTGCAGAGAACGTCATGCCTCGTTCGCGACACTCATCGACGTCGTACTTCGCAGGCTCTAGTTCGTAAGACACGAACTGAAGCGAAGCACGGCCGGAGAAGTCGTGAATCGGAAACACGCTCTTGAACACGGCCTGAAGGCCCTGATCCTGACGCTCTTCCACGGAACGTGAAGGCTGCAGGAATTGCTCATACGAGGCCATTTGGATCTCGATGAGATTGCTCACCTTGACGACCCCAGGGGTCTTCTCGAAGGTGCGGCGGAAGCGGTAGTTGTTCGCCAACAGTCTAGACATCGGGGACGCTCCGATCGGAGGTTGCGGACCAGACAGAACGCTCGGAAACCGAGTCTGGACTCTGGACTGGGAAGATGTTCACTTCAGGTTCACGTACGCGGGGCACACCACTACAAACGATGCACTGTGGCATCGCTGACGTTGGTACAAACCACGTCGGGTTGCTCTTCATACGCGCGCGCAAACCTGGATAAGGGACGCCAGTGAGAGCGGACAAGTCCACTCACCTTCCCGGTCCGGGATATCCGAACACCCCTTGACTGGCGAGCAAGAGACGGGAAAGAGAGGGAGTTCGCCGAAGCGAACTCCCTCGCACGAGATTACTTGACCTCGATCTCGGCACCCGCAGCCTCAAGATCTTTCTTGATGCTGTCGGCTTCGTCGGCGGACACGCCTTCCTTGACGTTGCAAGGAGCGGACTCAACAAGGCCCTTGGCCTCCTTGAGGCCAAGCCCGGTCAGGGCGCGGACCGCCTTGATGACGGAGATCTTGTTTTGGCCGAAGGACTTCATGACCACGTCGAACTCGGTCTTCTCTTCAACGACGGCGGCCGGGCCAGCCGCCATAGCAACGGCTGGGGCGGAAGCCTCCACACCGAGCTCATCTTCGAGGGTCTCGATAAGGGCCTTCACTTCGGACAGCTTCAGGTTCTTGATGTAATCGACGACGTCGGCTTGGGATACGGACATTGTTTACTCCAGCGAGGGTCCTTATAGACCCTCTTGGGTCGCCACACATAGAATGGGCGATTTCGGTTTAATTTGATGGTGGACTGGTTAGTCCTGGTCTTCCAGCTTCGATGCGAAGTTTGAAAGCAAGTACAAGAGGTCTCGCGCGGGTGCACGAATGATGCCCATGACCTGACGTGGTGCCGCAAGCATGGTGCGCAAGAGGATCGACAGAAGCTCTTCACGACTGGGCAGAGCTGCCACAGCCGCGACGCCCTGGGCATCCAGCACATCACCCTCGAAGTATCCAGCGCGGATCTCGAGTTTCTCGTTTTGCTTTGCTTGCTCTGTAAAGAGCTTCGCAGCAGCAATGGGATCTTCTCCAGCGAAGATGACCCCAATGTTTCCACTGAAGAACTTGGTAAGATCTTCTTTGTCGGACTCTGCAAGGGCACGCTTACAAAGCGTGTTCTTCACGACTTGGAAGTGAACGCCGGCGGGCTCGCAAGCCCTCCGAAGTACGTCCATCTCGTCGACGGTCGATCCCTTAAAGTCCGTCAGAATCACCAAAGGTGCGTTGTTAAAACGCTCCTTGATGTCTGCGACAAATGTTTCCTTCTCAGCTCGGTTCATCTCTCACCTCACCGGAAGTCCTGGGTAAGTTTGAGCACCTCTGTGGTGTCCAAACGCACGCCGGGCCCCATAGTGGAGCTCAGCGCAATACCCTTGAAGTATGTACCTTTGGCACTAGACGGCTTGGCACGAACCAAGGCCGTAATCAACGCGAGAACGTTCGCGCTGATGTGCTCTGCAGACATGCTGGCTTTTCCAACAGGCGCGTGGACAATGCCCGACTTCTCGACACGGTAGTCGATACGGCCACCCTTGACTTCACGAACAACCGCTGCCACATCGTCTGGGGCAACGACCGTTCCGGTCTTGGGGTTGGGCATTAGGCTACGCGGTCCGAGAATGCGTCCAAGCCGACCGACTTTGGCCATCATGCTACGAATAGCAATCGCCTTGTCGAAATCGACCCAGCCTTCCTTCTGGATTTTAGCCACCAGTTCATCACCACCGACAAAGTCCGCTCCGGCCTCTATCGCCGCACGTGCAGCGTCGCCATCGGCGAAGACTACAACGCGAACGGTTTTACCCGTTCCGTGCGGAAGAGACATCGCTCCGCGGACCATCTGATCGGCTTGGCGTGGATTCACACCTAGTCGAATCGCGATATCCACGGATTCGTCGAACTTCACGGTTGCACACCTTTTTAGTAGCCCAACAGCTTCGTCGAGCCCGTACCTAAGGTCCGGGTCAACGAGCTCTCGCGCTTGGCGCACTCGTTTTGCTTTGTTATTCGCCACGGCTCCTCTCTTGGATCGTTCGGGGTGAACGGGGTGCGGCGCCCCTCCCCCAAGGTCGATTCCAGATGCAGATGCATCAGGTAGTGGTCGAGCGAACCCGACCGGAGAAATCCCCACAGTGGCGTGTGGGGACTATTGATCAGCTGACGGTAATGCCAGCTGAATTGGCTGTACCGGTAACCTGGCGGATGGCCGCTTCCAGGGTGGTGCAGTTCAAATCGGGTAATTTGATCTTCGCGATCTCGGCGACCTGCTCAGGAGTAACGTTACCGACCTTGTCGCGATTCGGCTCGCCGGAACCCTTCTTGAGGCCAGCAGCCTTGAGAAGAAGAACCGCAGCCGGCGGGGTCTTGGTAACGAACTTGAAAGAGCGGTCAGAGAAGACCGTGATGACCACGGGAATGACCAGACCATCACCAGCTTGCGCTTTGGTACGGCCGTTGAACTCGTCGCAAAACTGCTTGATGTTCACACCAGCTTGGCCGAGCGCGGGCCCGACGGGAGGTGCAGGGCGAGCCTGGCCAGCCGGAATCTGCAGTTTGATCTGATTGATGACCTTCTTGGCCATGGCGCACTCCGTTGCAGCGCTTCGTGAAGAACACGAGCACTATGCTAAAATCTCAGGTGGTCAGTTTTTCGACTTGGTGGAAACCCAACTCGGTAGGTACCGGCCGACCAAACATGTTTATAACGACGCGAAGCTTACCTCGCGCCTCGTTGATCTCCTCGACCACACCACGCATGGAAGCGTAACGACCTTCAGTAAGACGAACTTCCTCGCCGACCTCGAAGTCCAAGACTTCGCGGGGGGTTTCATCGTCGTTGAGCATTGCGGTAATGCGCTCGACTTCATTGAAGGGCACCGGAGGAGGATTGCGGCTACCGCCGACAAATCGCATTACCCGTGGTGTATTCTTAACCAAGTGCCAAGTTTCGTTATCCAGGCTCATCTCGACCAGCATGTAGCCGGGAAAAAAGCGCCGAGTAATCTTCCGCTTGGTCTTCGGATCTACGATGACCTCCGACGGGACCAAAACTCGGCCGAACCGATCTCCAAGCTCATACATTTCGATGCGCTGATGAAGGGCACGACTTGCCTTTTCTTCAGAGCCCGAAAGCGTATTGACGGCGTACCAGAGCATGGCCATGGGGGTTAAATCTCCGAGGTAAAACGCGGTTAGGCCTCTGTGAAGAGGATCATATCCGCAATGCTTTTCCAGATTAGGTCGTAGAAGGCGAGAACCGCTGCGACGAACAGCGTAGTGAGTACCACCGTGGTGGAAGCTCGAACCGTCTCGTCCCGAGTGGGCCATGTGACGGTAACCAATTCACCGATGACTTCGTCGGTGAACTGGACGATTTTTGGTGT
>JAACDH010000417.1 GCA_009936995.1 Rhodobacterales bacterium | reverse complement strand
CCGGCGCGGCCGGCGATGTGGGTGTGTTCCGAGCGGTGGTGGCGCTCGAACGGCTCAGCGCCGGCCAACCGCGCGCGCCCACGGTCGGCCGCACCGACCGCGCAGGCTACAAGCTCGACTTCAGCGGTTTGGTGCGCAGCAGCCCCTTTGGCGGCGACGCGGCCGTCGAGGAGGAGCGCAGCATTCACATGTTCTTCCGGTTGCTCACGGACGCTTCGGACGGTAGCACTCGGGTTGCCCTGTCCCTATGGGCGCGCTGCCTGGTGCCTACCGACGACCCCAAGGTGCTCCAAGTTCGTATCGATCCCAGTCTCGCCGCCAGTGGCGTGCTCGACCTCGGCGATACCGCGCTCTTCGCGTTGGTTGCGCTCCGTATCCAAGACGAGCTGAACGAGACGGAGCTTCAAGCAGTGACCAATTTGTCGCCCCACTTGCTGCGAGCGACCATTCGCGACTTGATGTCTCGTGGCATGGTCGTCATCGAAGGCGGTCGATTGAGGATCCCCGACCTCCAGCTTCCAGTCGTCACTCGAACCTTGCGCCGTCGTCACTTTTTGCATGTGGGTGGGTAATGGATAATACCAACATCCAAGAGATGGTCACCTTTGTCGACGTGGCTCGACTGCCCTACGCCTTCTTGGCGATTGTGGTGGGTTGGGCGGCGCTGCGTCTGACCAATCGCATATTGGACGATATGGTCGAACGGTTCACCGACCGTCGACTCGCCATCAAGAAGGCCAAGGCGCTCACGCGGTTCTTCCTATACTTTGTCATCGCCATCCTAGTGGTCAGCAGCGCCTTCGACCTTGAGAACGAGAACCTCTGGGCTCTGATGGGCGCGGTGGGTGTGGCCATCGGGCTGGCCTTCAAAGACCTCATCGGTTCGCTCATTGCGGGCGTTATTTTGCTGATGGACGAGCCCTTCCAGGTGGGCGATCGCATTTCGTTCGGCGGCTACTACGGTGAAGTTCACGCGATGGGGCTACGTTCCGTTCGGCTGGTCACCCTCGACGACAACTTGGTCACTATCCCCAACCACAAGTTCCTTTCGGACGAGGTGGCGTCGGCGAACGCTGGCGAGTTGGACTGTATGGTGGTCATCCCGTTCTACATCGCCGCCGCCGAAGATTTCCAGCTTGCCAGGAAGATTGTCGCCGAGGCCACGACCACGTCTCGGTACCTCTACTTGAATAAGCCCGTGGTCACCTTGATCGCCGACGAGTTCATGGGCGAGCGGTTTGTCACCGTGATTCGCGTCAAGGCCTACGTGTTCGACGCTCGCTATGAAAAAGCTTTCGCGACGGACGTCACTGAGCGAGTGAAGTCTGCGTTTAGAAAAAACGACATCCGAGGACCTGACCGTCAGTACCGCGATCTAGACCTGAACGGCGGACGTGAGACACCATGATCTGGTGGATGGCGAGCTTGGTTTGGGCGGCCCCCATTCCCACGACTTGCGGCGCCGACCCGCCGAAAGCGGCTGTGGCGTACTTTGAGTCGATGTTGACCGGCGATGGTCCCGAAGCTGAGGTGCGATTCGGGGATTGCTTGGCGGTTCTGTCTCTTCGCCACGTTGCCCAGCGCCACTACCTCGAAGTTGCGCGGATGGGGCCCAGCAGCGCACCGTTTAGCGAGGCGCTCTCGAAGGCGATTGAAATTGCAGAAGAAGTGGGCGATTTAGTAAGCGTCGAGCCCTATATGGCCGAGCTTCGACACCGCGATTTACCTGCTACCGAACACCGCGATGCCCTGCTCTATGTGCACGCCAGCGGACTGCTCGAGCGCGACAAGCTGATACGCGCATCCGGAAGCGCCGAGGAAGTTTCCGACGATTACCATCTTCGGCCCCACCTATTCTTGGGCTTGGGGCGTGCACTGCAGGCGAAAGGCGCGCACTTCGAGGCGCTGCAGAGCTTGCGCGCGGTCACCAGCGGAGACCAGGCCGGTCAAGCGAGGTTGTCCGAGGCGCGGTTGCTGGTCGAGCTGGGTCGGGCCCAGGACGCGGTCGATGCGCTGGCGTTGATCGGTCCCGACGACATCGCTGCGGACGACGCATCTGTTCGACGCGCTTGGTTGTGGTCGCAGATGGGCGAACAGACCTTCGCCGAAGAGGCACAGAAAGAGGCGATCTGGCGCGTGAAGCGCGGCGCGTTCATTCCTCAGGCCGACCTGCTGGTGGCCACGGACTTGGTGGCCGAGTGTCGCGAGCGTCCCGCGGAAAAACAGATCGCCCGGTTTGAGCGGAGCTGGAACCCCTTGCGAATGGCGCTGGTGGGTGTGGCCGACACGGGCCGGCCGTCCGGAGGTCGCTCTTGGGAGGTGCTTCGCGGCGCTGCTCCCGTCGATCTCGGTCTGCCGGATGTCGTCATGGCGCAGGTGGGTACGGGGCATCGGGCGCGGTCTCTTGCGCGGTCTTTGTTGGTGATTCAAGAGGAACGAGAGCAGATAGAGGCGATCGAACACCCGGCTTTTCGCCAGATTATTGCCCCACATTTGTATGTCGTTTTAGACGACGGCGAACGACTCTTGCACCAGCTGCTCGGCGAGACGCTCCAAGGCGACTTGCGGCGGTCATTAACAAGGGTCGAGGCGGCGTTTAGTCGGGCGGAATCGCTTCGTGTTCGACTAGACGCCTGCGGAAAAGATGACTAGTCAGTCCGGCTCAGCCCATCTGGGATGTGGGCGGTAGGGGCCTTGAGATGCGCAAGGGTCAATCAACTAGTCGTTCGCGACCGGCGTACGCATAGTGACGAACTCCTCGGCCGCTGTGGGATGGATACCGATGGTGCGGTCGAAGTCGGCTTTGGTTGCGCCGCAGCGAATGGCCACTGCGAGGCCTTGGATGATCTCGCCCGCGGCGGGTCCCATCATGTGGCAGCCGATTACTCTGTTGGTGTCGCCGTCGACCACGATTTTCATGATGGTGCGCTCGTCGCGCCCGCTGAGGGTGTGCTTCATCGCCCGGAAGTTACTGCGGTAGATGACGACGTTTTCGCGACGATGACGGGCTTCACCCTCGGTCATCCCCACGGTGCTCAAGTTTGGCGTGGTGAACACGGCGGTGGGAATGTCGGCGTAGTCCATGCGCCGTCCGCCGTCGCCGAACAGGTTGTGGGCCAGTACCGTGCCTTCACCTAGGGCAACCGGGGTGAGCTGCTCGCGCTGGATGACGTCGCCGATGGCGTAGATGGACGGCACCGAGGTGAGGAAGTCGTCGTCGACCAGGACGCCGCCTTCTTTGGACAGGCTGACGCCGTGTGCTTCGAGGTTCAAGCCAGCGGTGTTTGGCAAGCGCCCCGTAGCCATCAGCACCTGGTCGACTGTGACCGTGTCGCCGTTGGGTGCGTGTACGACCAGGCCGGTGGACGTCTTCTCGATGCGTTCTAGCCCGAACGGCATTCGCACCGAGATGCCCCGTTTTCGCATCTCTTCGGCCAGCCCCGCCCGCAAGTCGCGGTCGAAACCACGGAGGAAGAGGTCGCCGCGGTATAGCAGCTCGATCTCAACGCCTAAGCCAGCGAAGATACTCGCGAATTCCACAGCGATATAGCCGCCGCCGATGATGGCCATGCGCTTGGGTAGCTCGGGCAGGGTGAAAAGATCGTCCGAGACCAAGGCGAGCTCGCGGCCGGGAACGTCCGGAACCCACGGCTTACAGCCGGTCGCCACCACGATGCGACGGGTCTCGAGGAGGTGGTCGCCCACGCGAACTTTGTGGGGGCCTTCGACCACGCCACGGCCGTTAATGATGGTTACACCAGCTTTTTCGAGCATTCTTTGGTAGATGCCGTTGAGACGCAGAATCTCGGTGTCTTTGGCGTCAACGAGTTTGCGCCAGTTGAACTCGGGGCGCTCGCCCTGCCAGCCAAAGCCCGCGGAATCTTCGAAGTTCTCGCCGTACTGTGCGGCGTAGGAGAACAGCTTCTTGGGAACGCAGCCGATGTTTACGCAGGTGCCGCCGAGGGGGCCCGCCTCGACCACCGCTACCTTCGCGCCCAGACTCGCAGCGATCCGCGCGCAGCGCACACCACCCGAGCCCGCGCCGATCAGAACCAAGTCGAACATCGTTGACCTCCAGGACAACGCTGTATCGCGAACCGGCTTGGCGTAACGCTCACTACTTGGTGGGTGGCGTTACTTCCTTCTTTTCGTCCGGCGCAGTCACGGGTACTTCGCCCTCTTTGGGCGCGTGGCGATCATCGGCATTGGCATCGACCACTAGCGAGGCGCCCTTGACCAATCGAATGCGTCGGACGGCGGTGTAGGGACCGGGCTCGCCCTGCGCGTCCAGCTTGGCGCGCTTCACCATCAGCAACTCGCCTGCTTGCAAGACGACCAGATCTGCCTTGGCCTTCTCGTTCTCGCAGCTGACACGAAACAGGGGCGCGACGCCGTCGGCCACCGGGGTGGCCTCGACCTGCACGCACGTTCCGGGCGCGTTTCCGAGCTTGACTTCGGCCTCTCCGCCGTCCCAGATGAGCTGCATCATCGCCAGGGTGGTGGTCTTCTCGCCTTCGGAGGGCGTGAGCACCAGGCGCGCCTCGACCTGCCCCTCAGCGCCGACGGGATCGGGCTGGGCCTTTTGGGGGTTCTGCTTGCCCGCGCCGGGCTTTTTTCCGGCCGGAGGGGCCTTGCGCTTGGGCTGCTGGACCGGTGGTTTGGTGGCGTCTGGGGCGGCCGCAGGCTCGGAATCGACGCAGGCGAACAGCATCAGTGTCAGCAGCACGGTGGTCATGAGAGCTCCTTTGCCACGTCTTTACACCATGGGCGCCACAATGCCCAACGCCGAATCTCTCACAGCCGGGAACGCAGCCGCTTGGCGAGGGGTTGGTAGGGGTGACCCACCCTGTGATGGAGTCCTGGGTTACAGCATCTGTCACTGGAGGTGTCGCTTGCGAGCCGCGCTATTCTCATTCCTGCTCTTGCTCCCTGGTCTGGCCAACGCCGCCGAGACTGCCGAAGAAATCATGGCCCACGCCCGTGCCGCTAGGCAGGTCGAAAACGCCGTTCAAACCATCGAAATGGTCATCATATCTAAGAGCGGCGGCGAACGGGTTCGCGAGCTTGAGATCAAGGTGAAGGTGGGTGAGGGCGACGTTCGCTACAGCCTGGCTCGTTTCTTGGCGCCCTCCGACGTGGCGGGCACCCAGCTGCTCTTGATCGACCACCCCGAGACGGTCGACGAGCAGTTGTTGTACTTGCCCGCCGTCAAACGCACCAATCGCATCAGCGGAAAGTCCCGAAAGGGCAGCTTTATGGGTAGCGACTTCAGCTACGAAGACATGGAACTCTCCGATCCGCCTGACGCCAGTCACGATGTCACCAGTGACTCGGGCGACGTGTGGACCATCGAGACGCGCCCAGGCGGCGACTCCAGCTACACCAAGCTCATCACTACGGTTCGCAAGGCCGACTATGTGCCCCAGAAGATCGAGTTCTTCGACGGCGATGGCGAGCTGCTCAAGATCCTTGAGGTCACCAAGTCCGAAAAGGATGGCGAGATCACGCTGGTCACCGAATCGCTCATGAAGAACGTTCAAAAGGGTACCTCCACCCGGCTGAACGTCAAGGAACACAGACTCAATGTGCCGGCCGAAGAGTTGCCCGACGAGCTGTTTACCAAGGCGCACATGGAACAAGGCGGCTGATCCCATCATGTTGCTCGCTCTACTGGCTGCGATGTCCCATGCCCAAGAAGTCGGTGCCATCATCCGTCCCGAGGTCGCCATCGATCTGGCGTCCGATCGCGAAGGCGAAGACACCGTCGAGGCCTGGACTCGGGTTCGTGCGTTTGCTAGGGGCGATGCCGGTGAGGGGCGATGGTTTCTCGAGGTCCGCGCCGCTCATCTGGTGCTTGTGGGCGACAACGTCGAGGGTGCCTGGGAGGCGTCCGTGGGCGAGTCCGGCTGGTCCGGCGACCTGGGCAAGGTCGATCTAAAAATTGGCAACCTGGTCGAGCGCTGGGGCAAGCTGGACCTGCTCTCTCAGGTCGACGTGATCAACGGCCGTGACCTTCGTGCGGGTCCGCTCACGCCCCAAGAGCTGCAGCGACTTCCGGCGCCGATGCTGGTTTTGGGCATGGGAGCCTCCCCCGTTCGGGCCGAGCTGGTGGTGGTGCCGTTTTCGTCGGCGGACCGCTTTGAGATACTCGGCACCGATTGGTCGGTTGTGCGTCAGAATATGCTGGAGGACTACCTGGCCGAGGCCTCCGGTTGGGAGGGGCAGAGCAGCTTCCTGTTGGCGAACACATTCAGCAATCTCTCTGACGCCATGGCCGACCTCGACCCCAGCTTTCGTCGTGGATTGAACGCCGCCTCGAACCAATCTCAGATGCCCCAGAGCCTGGTCTATAATGGCGATGTTCTGGGTCGTTTAGCGTTCGACATCGACGGGCTTGATGCGGCAGTGATGGGTGGCAACATGCGCAATCGGGTGCGAATGAGTAACCTCAACCCCACCCTGGCGCAGTTCCTTAAAGACGGCCGCCTCCCAGACCTCGACGAAGTGGAGGCGCTCCAAGATGGCAGCGCTTTGATCACGGCAGAGTGGCCGCGCACTTGGGTAGCCGGTGGCGAGTTCAGTACGCTGGTCGGCCCCATCGGCGTCCGTGGCGAGGGCGTGTACAAGTCTCACCAAGTGGTGAACAAACGCTGGTTCACGGCCACCACGACGCCCTTTGTGGGCACCGGAATCGGCTTGGACTACGTTCACGGCTCCACCTTCGTGTTGATGACAGAGGTGGCCTACGAGCGCATGCTCGACGCCCCGAATCGCACGCTAATTGAGGCCCGCGAGTCCCTGCAGATCGCCGCTGGCGCCCGACTCATTAGCTTGCAAGACCGTCTTGAGGTTCAGCTCGGTGGCGTGTACCACGTTCAGTTCCAGGAGTACTTCTTCCGGCCCACTGCGTCCTATCGGGCCAGCGACGCCTGGAAGCTCGAGATGGGCGCCATCCTGTTGGGCGGCAATACCCCAGCCGCTTGGACGCTGCCTACGGCGCTCACTTATGGCGGCGGCACCGGGGCTTACTTCTCCGAGAACGACGCGATTACCTTTGCCGTCAGCTGGATTCAGTAGCGGCTAAGATCGCATCTCCGATGTGGATCACCCTAATCTTCGAAAAAAAAACGGGGAAGGGTCCCGAAGGAGCCTTCCCCGAATCTGGGTCAGTTAGGTCCTAGCTGAACGTCCAGTAGATGCTCATGCCGAACGAGTAGACACCGGAAGCCAAGCCGCCTTGGCCATTGATGATGTCGTTGCGGCTGAGGGGCTCTGCGGTGGAGTCCACGTTCATGTTGCCGTCAACCGGGAACGCCGAGAAGTAGATGTTGTTGCCAGCATCGAGGCCCGCCGTGTCGACGAACTCGCCGCCGACGAATTGGGTGTCGATCTCTTCTTGGGTGTAGACCGAGCCGAGGTAGTCCTCGATGTCGGTGGAGACAGCGCCGCCGATGGCAACACCGAGCTCCCAGCTGGCCGCGAGCTCAAGCATGGAGTCTTCGGGGGGAGCGCCGTAGAACCACTCGGGGTCGAAGTTCTTTTCGAGGCAATCGGACGTTGCCGTGGCAGCGCCTTGTGGCACGAGGAAGCCGAACAGGAAGCCGTCGGTTTGGGCGAAACCACTGTCGGTGTAGCCGGCGAGGTCGATCCACACCTCGCAGTAGTTGTTGGTGTCGTTGGGGTCGCCTTGGTAGCTGGCGGTGCCCAAGGTGATGATGAACAACGATGCGGCCTCGTTGCCGTCGACCGCGTAGTCCACGATGGTTCCGGCAGATTCGTCGTACGCGAAGAAGCCGCTGAAGGCGATGTTATTGACATCGTTGAACTGGGGACCGGTGGGACCAGTGTCGCCCGTGGGCACGGTATTGGTCGTTACGGTCGTGGTTCCAGTCGCAGCGTCTGTGTCCTTATCGCCACCACATGCGGTGAGTGCGAAAGTGAACGTGAGCGCCGTAGCGGCGAGGGTCAGTGATTTTCGGTTCAGCATTTGTTGAACTCCTGATAGGAACGTGGAGAGGTGAGCTTGTAAGCCGCAAGACGACTTAGATCGCGTCTGACGGTGTAAAAAGTACGTGTAGGCAGCGCCAGTCGTCGTCATCGAATGTCCGCTTTTGTCAGTGAGAACGACGTAGCGTTACATCAAGGTTCCAAAAACTTGGGCCTTAAGACAAGGCATATCGCAGGGAGCAAGACTAAAGCGCCGATGAGGCAAGCGGAAATACTCACCACCACCAAGAATCCGAAGAACTTGACGGGTAGGAAGTTGCTGATCAGCAGAACGCCAAATCCGGCGATGACCGACAGCGCGTTGAACACGATCCCACGGCCCGTACTGGTGAGGGTGTTGCGGATCCCGTCTTCTGCGTTGTCTCCTTGACGACGCAGCGCTCGGTAGCGCCACAGGAAGTGGATGGTGTAGTCCACGCCCACGCCAATCATGATGCTGGAGAGCATAGCAGTGACGATGTTTAGCTCGATGGACCAGTAGCCCATCAGTCCGAACAGCACGGGAATGGCGATGGCTAAGGGCACCACGGACCACATGCCGGCGGCGGGTGACTTGAAGGTGATGGAAATCAGCACGAACACCAGCGCCAGCGATAGCAAGAGGCTGATCACCTGTCCGTCGACCACGGCGTCGACCAAGTCGACGAAGAGGGGGCCGAAGCCGGCTACGGTTGTCTTTTCACCGATGGGATGTGCGGCCAAATGAGCCTCGGCGGCGGCGACGACCAGGGCGATGTCGTCGGTGCCTAGGCTGTTGATGCGGGCGGTGACTTGGGTGTGCGCGTAGTCGAAGTCGACGATGCGCTCGAAGTCCTCGGGGTCGCCGCCCATGCTGTACAGCAGGAAGTACTGGGCCACGGCCTCGCGCGAATCAGGCAGCTTGTTTTCGTCTTTGCCGCCGCCCATGACCGCCTGGTTCATGGTGCGGACGATGCCGGCGATAGACGTGGTGTAACCAACCTGAGGCAGAGATTTGAGCTCGGTCTCGAGGGCGTCAATACCGCGCAGCACCTCGGGGTCTTGGATGTCGCCTTCGACCATGACGGCCAGCTCGGTGGACCCTCCAAAGTGCCTGTTGATCTTCATGGAGATCTGGGCGACGGGCGCCGTGGACTCGTAGTAGTTGACCGGATTGGTGTCGACTTCGAGGAACACGATGCCCGAGATGGCGATGGCAGAGACGAGCAACAGGCCGGCGATCCATGCTTTGGGCCGGGCGATGACCGTCTCGGCCAGTTGGGCCAGACCCCGCTGAAGTACGCCCCCTTCGCTGCCTTCGGCGAGGGCAGGCAGGGGGGCTGTGGGCGGCAGCACGGTGAGCATGGCCGGGATAAAGCCGATGCTGGCCAAGAGCGCGAAGCCGACCCCAATGGCGGCGAGGACGCCCAGCTGCTGTGCAGGCACGACGACGTGGGTGGTGAGGCAGAGCAGGCCGGCCATAGTGGTGAGGCCGGCGGCCAGCACGGGCCCCCCCAAATCTTCGAGGACTCGGGTGGCGAGGGCCTGGGGAGAACGGTCTTTTCCGTCGATGTTCTCCTCTTGGTACTTTGCCAAGAGGTGGATGCCATAGTCGTTGGCGACCGCCAGCAGGATGACCGGCAAGATGACGGTGACCATCTGCATTTTCCAGCCGAACACCGGAATGAAGCCCATTGCGACAGTGATGCTCATGACCACAACGAGAAAGGGTAGCAAGACCGCACGGATCTGTCGGAAGCAGGCGTAGAGGAAGCGCAACAGAATAAGCAGTCCCAAGGGGGCGAATCGGCGCATGTCGGCGCGGATGTCTCGGCTGACCGAGACGCGAACTTGAGGCATGCCGCCCACAAACACGGCTTCAGCGCCGGGGTTGTTGTCGAGGACGACTTGGACGGCGGCGGTCATCTCGTCGTCGCTGGAGTCCGTAGCGAGCAGGGCGATGGTGGCGGCGGCCGTGAAGTCCTTGCTGACGACGTTGCCGTAGACGAAGTCGTTGGCTTGGAGGCGGGCAGCCAATTCAGCGCGGTCTTCGTCGGTCTTGGGTATGTTCTCGACGGCAGACTCTACGACCATCATGCCGTCTTCGCCGGTGATGTCTTGGAGGGTGAACAGGCCCATCACCCGGTCGATCGCCTCTATCTCTTGGAGGTCCTTCGAGATGCTCTTCAGCCGCTTTAGGGTATTGGGGGCCAGAATGTCGTCGGCCTCCATCACGATCATCAGCATCTCAGTGCCACCGAAGACGTCTTCGATGGCATTGATGTTCAGCCGGCCCTCCATGTCGGCGGGGAGCTGGTTCTTCACCTCGGGATCGATCTGGATGCCGGGCAGGCGCGTGGCCATGCCTAGGGTGAGCACCGCGAACAACACGATGAAGAGCCAAGGCCGATCGACGACCCAGTGTGCGGGAAAGCGCATGGAGATTCCTAGTAGGGGCTATGGCGCGTCGTTGTCGTGCCAATGTCCGTGGGCGGTGCTCCACGTCTTACCTTCGGGCACGGGGCCTTCAGGGGGGCGTAGGGTGCGATCTTGTTCCCAAGGCGTGCCATCGTCGGGGTCGACGCGGAGCTGGACGGGCTTGGCGTCGGCGTCGTGCCAATGCCCGTGGATTTCGTCCCAGACTTTGCCGGGAGGTGCGGTACCCACGGGCTGTGCCTTGGGGCCGTCAGCGACGGGCACCTCGGACTCGGAGACCGGGTCTGGGTTCGCCTCATCGTCCAAGGAAACCGACTTGGGGAGTACGCTTGCGGCCGCGCGTGCCTCGGCCGCGAGGATTGGGGCGTCGTGGTAGTGCCCGTGTTCTTCGGACCAGACGCGATCGCTGCCGGTGTCGGGGCCGAAGAAGCTGGCCAGTAGAACCAGGGGAACGAGGATTCCGGTGAGCCACAAAAATACCCGTTTTGGGGGCGCGTTTACTAACTCGGTGCCCACCGGTTGTGCGTCTTCGGGGGCGCCGTGGCAGTATTTGTAGTGCTTGCCGCTGCCGCACGGGCAGGGGTCGGTCTTGCGGATCTTCGCCATAGACGCGGTTTACCCGAATAGAGGCGCCGACGCTAGTGAGAAGGCCCTACGAAGTTCTGCCACCCCAGGGGTTGACGGAGTCCCAGTCGGACTGACCGCGGCGAGTTCGCTCCCACACCAAGTAAATTAATCGTTGTTTCTCGGCGTTTAGCGCCACGTGTAGGAAGATGCCCATCATCAGCCAGTTGACGCTCCAGGTATAGGCGCTCAGCGCCAGGAAGAGCCAGGCGAAGCCGCGCCCAATGCGAATGGCGAGGTAACTGGCCGGGACCCAACCCATTCGGGTGGCCAGGAGCGCTCGAAGCACGCGACCGCCGTCCATGGGGAAGGCCGGTATCAGGTTGAACACGCCCATGCCTAGGTTGAGGGCGGCAATCCACAGGGCCGCGGACCCGATTCCCGCCGACCAGAGCCACCCGAAGCCCGCGACCAGCGCGAAGTTCACCGCCGGACCGGCGAGGGCGATCACCAGCTCTTGGCTGGGTTCTTCGGGCATCTTTTCGATCGCGGCGATGCCGCCGAAGGGGTACAGCGTGATGTGTGCGGTCTGGATGCCATATCGGCGAGCGGCCAGCGCGTGACCGAGCTCGTGGAGTACGACAGACCCAAAGAGCCCGATGACGAGCGCGAAGGCACCGAACCAGCCGGCGAATCCCGACCAGAATATCACCAAGCCGAGAACAGCTAGGAAGGACCAGTGAATTCGAATGGGGATGTTGAACAGGGTTCCGATGTGCACAGCCATACCTCTGGTACCCCTCAACAGTGTGCACGGTTCTGCCGGCGGCTGTCACGCTTCGTCACCGAACCTCTTTCGTGGTAGGAGGCTGCATGTCGAAGAGACGATGGATGATGGGGGCGGCGGGTGCGGTCGCAATGGGAACTGCGGGTCTGTGTACCGGTGCGTTTTCGGTCTGGGGAGCGTGGTTTAGTCCCGCTGCCGAAGAGAATATCGCGGTTGTTTGCGGCGCAGATGTTCCGTTACTTCCTCGGGGAAAGCGAATCCGAACCTTGGTTTGGAACGTGCAATATGCCGGTGGGCGTGACCGTCACTTCTTTTATGATGGCGGCGACGATGTCAGCGTCACCGAAGGAGAGGTCCGCGACACACTCCAGGGTATTGCCGAGGTGATTCGCCGGGTAGATCCCGACATTATTTTGTGGCAAGAGATCGATCGTGGCAGTCGCCGAACCGGCTTCATCGACCAGAATCAGGCGCTGCTGGACGCTGTGGCCTATCCCTGCCACGCCTCCACGCCGTACCACAAGGCGCCGTACGTGCCCCACCCGGGCCACGAGCATCTCGGCAAAGTCGATATGCATCTCGCGGTCTGGTCCAAGTACAAGATTGATCTGGCCACCCGGGTTGACTTGCCACGGCTGGACGAAAGTTGGGTGCGTCAGCAGTTTAATCTGAAGCGTGCGTTAATGACCGTTCGGTTCCCCATGGCCGACGGTGGGTATTTTATGGCCTTTAACAGTCACCTCTCGGCGTTCTCCAATGGCGATGGTACCCTGAGCAAGCAGATTGACGTGCTCCGGGCCTACATGGACGCAGCCGAGTCCGACGCCATTCCCTGGATACTGGGCGCAGATCTCCACAGCCTGCCGCCCGGTGACGACCCCACCCGCTTGGGTGAGCTCGGCGAGCTATACGCCGAAGAGGTGTCACCCAACACCGTGCTCTTCGACAACCACCAGAGCGCCGTGCCCGTCTCGGAGTATCTCCGCGATCCGGTTCCGTGGCGCACGTACTTGCCCGTTGGCAGCGCCGTCCCCGACCGCGCTATCGACTACGTGTTTTACGGCGAAGCGGTGCAGATGTATAGCTTCTCT
>JAACDH010000416.1 GCA_009936995.1 Rhodobacterales bacterium | reverse complement strand
TTTTGCCTTTTCCCAAGACCACTTTGCGAGTCCCCACTCGCCAAGCTGGGCCAAGAGGGCCCCTCGGGCCGCGTCGATGAACGCGACGCCATACCAAGAGCCTCGGTGATGGGCTTCGAGCAGATGACCGTCCAATACCTCTAGGAGTCCGTCGCTTTGGCCCAATGCCATGCGCATGAGGGTGTTGTGCACCACCATGGTGAAGTAGACCAGCTGCAGGCCGGTGCGCTCGAGGACGGGTAGGGTGTCTTCGAGAGCAGATTGTCCCAGTACCAGGTCGCCGTAGTTGGCATTGTACAGCGCTTGAGAGCTGACTAGAGAGGCGACAACGCCCCACAAACGTTGTCTCGCTGCCCTGCGATGTAGGGTGTCTAGAGCGATGACGTCGGTGTTCGGTCCGGTCGCTGCGTTCACCGCGAAGAGGCGGATAGCGGCGTCGAAGATGGCGATGTCGTCTTGAGAGCGCTTGGCGTACTCCAGCCCTTGAACGAACCAAGGAACGCCCTGGCTGGCGCCTTGTTCGCGAATGAGGTGCCCGCCAATTCGCTGAGCGGCGATGGCGGCTGTGGCCCAGTCTTCCTCCGCACAGGCGGCCTCGATGGTCCACCGATGCAACGCGCATTCGTCCAAGTTGACCTGCGCACAAGCGACGTTGATGGTGGGCAGCGGCGTGCGGCACACCACGATTCTCCACGCGGGGGAGGAGGGGGTGAGACGTTCAAAGATCTCTTTGCACAGGCATCGCAAATGCAGGCGGAAGAACAAGTCATCGATGCGAGCGGCCAGACGGGCCGCGCTGTGGAGCAGGTCGCTACGAAGCGCGAGCTGCATCGCGGATTCGAGTGGGTCTCGGAGGGACGTCGCTGTCGCTGGGTCTGGACCATAGGCGAGGCTGAGCGCCCATTGCAGGTAGGCCTGCTCGGCCTCGCTTTGGTGCTCGTGCGAGGTGGGCGTCGGGGGCGCGATGACCAGGCGGGTGCCGGCTGGCGTCTCTTGGATTCGAGCCCACCCCGCCTGGATGGCCCGCTCACTAAAGTACTCGATACCGCAATGGCGGTGAACCAGCGGGTCGAGCTGATTCTGGAGGGCGCCGCCGATGAACTGTGCGGCGATGGCGATGGCTAGGTCCTCGTTCGCGTGCGGCAGCCGGGTGGGGACAGCGGGTGCTGTGGGTACGGGAAGCCAAATGACATGGGTATCGGCCTCGATGGGCGGCTGCGGACACAACAGCAGCACATGAGACCGGGTCCCTTGCTCCAGCCCACGTAGAAGCCGCGCGACGCCGACGCTGTCTGGACGTTTGTTGCTTTCGACAAGGAACACCGACCGCCCGGGGTGGGTCGATGCGTCGCGAACGAGCGTCTCGATCAGGTCGCCTTGGTGAAGTGGTCGTGGGGTCGGGAACACCCGGAAGTCGTCGGCGAGCTCGCCCAGCGCTTGTTCGACCCAGAGGCGACCGGAGGTTGTTTCACCGACGACGCCAACGAGGGAGTGTTGAACGCAAACGTGCGCCAGTTGGCTCTCCAATCGGGTGGGGTGGACCATGGGAACGGTCGGGATGGCGACGGCCCATCGGTATCCGACGCCATGGAGGCTGATCAGGTGTTTGGGTTGACGTGACACCGCCTCGATTTTTGCCCGTATTCGCGCGATGGTGCGGTCGGCCGCCCGGGAACGACTGTCGGCGGCGTAGCCCCAAACAAATGTGAGGAGCTCACCCCGGGACACGGCGCGACCCTCGGCCGAGATGAGGTAGTCGAGCACCAGCACCTCGAGCCAGGTAAGGGACGTGGTGTCCTGGCCTCGTCGCACGCAGTGCTGCCCCAAATCGAGCACCCCGTCGATTAATCGATGTGTGCCACCCGTGCGTAGCTGGGTCGTGTGCATGCCCCTCCTCGGGCGGACTTTACAACGGGCCTATGGGAGTCTCCATTTCTACGATCGTTCCAGGGAATGTGGCCTGTCGTCCCAACCTGTCACAATTCCAAAGTGACGGTTTGTAGCCAGGGGATTCGCGATTTTAGGATGCCCCAACGGATTGGTGCTTGTGTTGTGAGCCCAGAGAGGGTGTTGTGAGGGGAGCGGTGGTGCCGGGGCAGCACCGCAAGGAGGCGGAGATGGCGCCAGGACGCAAGCGTAGGAACGGTCGGCGGCAGCAGCAGCAGCAGACATCGGCCGTGGAGGCGAACCCACAGAATTTCGGTAGCAACTCAGCCATGATTCACAAAATGAATCAGCAGGTCCCAGCCGTCGAAGCCGCCGCCCCTCAACAAGCGCCCGCGGCCGCAACGACAACCGCTCCTGCTTCAACAGAAGAGGCCGCCGTCGAAGCTAAGCCTCGGGTCCCCATTCATCGCTCCCTTCGACCGGGCCGATCCGGTGATGACGTTCGCGCGCTTCAAGAGAAGATCGGCTTCAAGGGGGACGAAGTCGACGGCTCATTCGGCTCTGGCACTGCCGACAAACTCAAGACGTGGCAGAAAGAGAACGGCCTCGCTCAGTCCGGTGTGGCCGGAAAAGAGACCGTCGCCAAGATGAAGGGAGACGAGTGCATCTACGGATACAGCTTCAACCACGATCCAGAGAAGTTCGCGCCGAAGTACCCCATGACTGCCTACCACGAGTCTGGAATCTACCGCTCTGCCGATGACCCCTATGCCGTGGGTGCGATTACGCGTCCGACCAAAGAGCAAGACATGGGTGGTAAAACCTACGGTACCTACCAATTTGAGTCCTACCACTACCCCGATGGTACCAAGAACAAGAAACACGCGGGCGGCAGCACCATCCAGCGTTTCACGGATTGGGAAGACAACCCTTATGGCGAAGCGCTCAAGGGGGTCGTGGCGAAGCACGGTATGGCTAGTGCAGCGTTCGATGCTGCATGGAAGAAGCTCTCCGGCGACAAAAATAAGGCCTTTGGCGGTGCTCAGGAGCGGTTCCTGGAACACGACCAGAACGACGCAGTTCAGAAGCTTCTGAAGAATGCAGGCGCCAGCGACGAGGCCAAGAAGGACCCGCGTTTGTTCGACCTCGCCATGGGCACGCGGAATCAATACGGCGGACTGGCCACAGGCCACGCCGCCGCCGCCGCAACCGCTCAAAAGGCCTCCGGAAAGACCTTCTCGGCCAATGAACTCGGCACGGCAATTCAGACGTCAAAGGCCGCCAATGTGACCAAGAACTTTAAGGGTTCGCCCAAGGCTTGGCCGGGTATTCGCGACCGGATTTCGGACGAAAAGGCGGTCTTCAAGGACACGCCCGCCAAGGCCGCTACCCCTTAATGCGCCAGGATGGACGAGGGGGCGTTCCCTGGGTCCTGCGTTACGAAGTGGGCCTCGGTGGCCATCAAGTTCTTGCACAGCGGTCGGGTCGATGATGGGGAGATGGCCCGGTTCTAGGACGAAGCCCGACTGCAGAGGCTCCTGCATCATCGAGCCATCGTTCACGTCTACGAGATGTTCGAGGCCGAGGACGGCTGGGTCGTGGTCATGATGCAGACCACCAAGGATGGGTTCGCACTACGATCGCGCACACGTCGACCCCCGAGACTCGTTCGCCGTCGTGCCAGCGCTCGTCTCGGCGCAGCTCGACCCGCACACCGTCACGGGTGGCCGTGAGGAGCCCCACGCCCGACATCCATACCTCCAGTATATGAACGGTGGAAAGTCTCTTTGCGGAGATCGCGAGCAGCGCGAACAGAATTCGTACTCTCAAGATGCGTTCACGCCATCGCCAGGGAGGGTGGCCCAGGGGTGCGTGCTGGACTATACGCCCGACGGCCGAAGACGCCACCGAGTCAATCCTACCCCTTCCCCCCGACTCGAGGAGTTCTACATGAACACGCTTTTTGCACTCCCCCTGCTGTTCGCTTGTGTCGGTGATGTCGGCGAAGGAAAAGTCGCCGCTGAGATTAGCGATGCTCCCGTCGCCGAAGAGAAGGTCGAGGCCCCCAAGGCCGACGGCAACTCACTGACCATCGACATCGAGAACTCAAGCATCAAGGCACTTGGTGCCAAGATCACCGCCACCCACCCCATCGATTTTTCCGACTGGAGCGGAAGTGTCTCCGTGGACGGCGAAAACGTCACCGACATCAACTTCGAAGTGAAGATGGAGACCCTAGAGGCCGATCATCCCAAGCTCACGCAGCACCTCAAGAACGAGGACTTCTTCGACGTCTCCAATCACCCCACTGCGGGCTTCGACGGCACGACCGTCACGGCTGGCAGCGACGCAGAGGGCATGACCCACACCGTCCAAGGTGCGCTGACCATCCGCGGCAACACCAAAACGGTGACCTTCCCCGCGAACATCACGATCGATGAGACCGCAGTGACGGCAAACACCGAGTTCACCATCAATCGCCAAGACTTCGGCGTGGTCTACCCGGGCAAGCCCGATGACCTCGTGCAGGACAATGTCGTGCTCACGGTGAGCATCCAGGCGCCGCGAAGCTAGGACCGCTCTCGAGAGGTACGCGCATGGCGTGCGTACCTCCCTCCGGTGTCTGCCCAAGCTATCGGTTGCCGAGAGGCCGCGATGGGTCTGACCGGAGTGAGCGGGAAGCTGGGTTCAGGATGGCTTAGCCTGCCGAGTACGCTGATTCAGGACGCTGAACAACAGCAACGCGAACAGACCGACCCCGCTGACCAGATGCGTCGCGGCAGTCTGTAGAGGGGCGCCGTTGGTCAAGACGATGGCCACATCGGCGATGGGCAGTATCATCACGCAGCCCAGGATTAACGGAATGGCCGAGCGGTGCTTCCACAGCACCCCGAGCACCCCGCATCCCAGCGCCACATCGCGCATCCCGGTGGCTTGCATCCACGGCCCCGCTTCTCCCCCTGCAGGCAGTCCGTAGCCTTGGGCGGCCAGCTCGGGCATCACCAAGCAATGCAGACCCAAGAACAGCAGAAGCACCCCGGTCAAACCGGTCCCGATGAGCACAACCTTGTTGAGTATCTTTACCCTAAGCTGCGGGTTGAGGTCGGGTAGACCGGTGAGTCGCCTCACCAGCCCCCCACAGAACCGGACGTGCCCAATTCCCGCATCCGGCTCCTCGGTTCACACGTTCGCCGTTCGAACTTGCCGGCGGCGCCAAGGGGGCAGCCGGGCCGGCAGCATAGGGAAGCGGCGCTCGATTTGACGAAATCGAGCCCAGGAGAGATACCGTTGGCTGCGGCGACCGAGCGCCCGCCACCAATGCCGGGTCGCCACGTGGCGAAGCTTGGCAATGGAGCTAGAGTTACCCGGAACGCCATCGTAGCGGTAATCCCCTCGCATCTTTCGGGCGAGGACCTCTGACTGTTCCTGAATTGGCCTGTGGCGCGCACGATCCATCTACTCCTTCCGGGCCTTTGGCGATCGGGTGAGCCGGCCCTTGGCCGTCCTCACCTTCCGCGCCCACGACCCGCGACGGGACCGACCCCACAATAGCGTAAACCCAAGGAAGTCGAAAGTCGCCTCTCGGCGAGCTCCGGCTTTCGGTCGTGGCCTCTGGAATCCGACCAACAGCCACTTCTCCGGATGCAGCTTCACGCCATCGCGCCCAAACCGCTTCGGAAGGACCTCATGGACCCGCCTGGCGTCGGCTTCCTCCGAGAACACCATCAACACCCAGGGGACCGACAAGACGGTGTGAGTCCTCATGGGCACCCACAACGCCCCAGTTTCGCCGTGCGGGTGTCCACGTTGAATCGCGCGTTGAGATGCACAGTCCCGAGCTGTGCTGGGCAGCGACCGCAACCACCTGGAGCCCGTGCCCAACGTCCGTTGCTGCAGACAACCCGCACGACGTGCCTTGCGCTTCGCGCATTGCAGCGGAACCTCGCGTTGGGTGAACGGACTCGGGCGTCTTAGCAAGGACGGAAGGCCAGTGAGGCTGGTAGGACAACCAGCCACTCGCCACTTCCACGGCCGTTAATGGTTTGAGGACTACGCGCCGTAGTGGAAGGTCTCTTTGACGATCTGGCCGTCTTTCCACTGCTGGACCGCAAACTGCGTGCGCTGCAGGCGTTGGCCGTCCATGGCGAAGTCCATCCACATTTGGTAGGCGGTGATGTCGCCGTCAGCGAGTACCGCGTCAACGCGCACGCCAAACCACCCCGAGTGGTCGACGAAGTACTGCTCGTATCCGCGGTTGGCCGCCTTCCCAACGCGACTCGTGTCCTCAGCGCCGTTCTCGCTCATCACGACGTCGTCGGCATAGTACTTTTCAAAGCTAGCCATCAGCTGACCGTTCTGGATTTGTTGGATCAAGTCGTTGATGTTGGCGCGGTTGGTGTCGGTGATGGACATGTGAGCTCCTAAGGGTGCGGAGGGTAATCCTCACGGCACACAACCGGAGTAACAGGAACAAATACCGGTCGACACGGTGCTGTATGTGGACACATTGTTCCGTTTATGCAACAATTAGCCAAAGGGGGAACCATGGAAGCCCAACGCGCGTTTGTGGCCGTAGTCCGCGAGGGCAGTTTCACCGCGGCGGCGGCACATCTCAACCTGCCAAAGTCCACCGTGTCCAGGCGTGTGGCGAGCCTTGAACAACAACTTGGCGTCTCCCTGCTCGCCCGGACAACACGCACCGTTCGGCCTACAGATTTGGGCCTGGCCTATTTCGAACGCGTTCAGGTGTTGGTGGGCAACTTGGACGAGGCCAACGCTTCTGTCGCCGAGCAGCACACGGCCATTTCGGGCGCCTTGCGGGTCACGGCGCCGTCTGCATTGGGCCACTTCTACCTGAGCGAGATGGTGCTGGCCTTCGCCGAGCAACACCCCGCAGTCCACGTCACGCTTCACCTCACTGATCGAGTGGTCAGCGTTGTGGAAGAAGGCTTCGACGTGGCGATCCGCGCGGGCAAGCTGGAGCCGTCCTCGCTGATCGCCCGCCGACTGGCAGACGCCGGCCCGGTGCTGTGTGCCAGTCCGGCGTACCTGGCCACGGCGGCCGCTCTAGACTCCATGAGCCAAATCTCCGACCACGACTGTCTGGTGAATGACCAGGTGGCCTGGGGTGCGCGCTGGGACTTTGGCGACGGCCACGCTCATCGAATTCGACCCCGTTTCAGCTCAAACAGCTGGGAGGTGCTCCGGGAGGCCGCATTGGCGGGCCTAGGGGTCGCGCTGATGCCAGACGTCCACGTGTCGCAAGAAATCCTCGCCGGTCGACTTGTGCGCTTGCTTCCCGACCAAGTGAAACCCACAGATGGATTGTGGGTGATGTACACACCCCATCGTTACCTCTCTCCAAAGGTCCGGGCGTTCGTGGACCACTTGGTGCGCGCGTTCGCCACCCAATCCACGGCAACGCGGGCAATGCCATGAGGCCCAGTCCACCGGCTCGTCGTGGACAAAAGGGTCATCAGCCGCCACAGAAAAGGCGCCATCTTTTTCGGGGAGAGTGCGTGGGCAAACATCAGGGGTCGGGGAGTTCGAAGAAGAAAGGGTAGGAGACCAGGACCACGCCCCCGTCGGGTGGCTCGAATTCCACGGTCTCCATTACGTCCATGATGCAGTCCTCCAAAGGCACATCATCGAAGTCCGCTTCGGCAACAGAGACGTCTTTGACCCATCCCGATCCCTCGTGTTCTTCGATGGTGAACTTGACCTTGAGACGTCCCTCGAGCTCGGGGATTTCGGCGAGGGTCTCCAGATAGCAGTCGCGGATCTCGGGGATGGCCTCACGAATGCCATCATCGATACTATGGGACGACAGCGCCCCCAGCCTGGGGGTGGGTTCGTCGGGAGAGGCTGGTGCCTGTATGGCGTCGGTTTCGGGAACTTTGGGTCGAGCAGGGGCGTCGAACTCATGGCCTGTCTGTTGCTTATGCTCGACCGCGGTTGCCTTTGGCCGCGGCAGCGTGACCGGTACACTGACAGCAGGTCGTTGGGTCTTGGTAGTGGGTGTTTCCACTGGTTCGGGTGGGGCCGGCGGGCTTTGGCGAGTAAAGAGCGTCAGCGCCGCGACGCAGGCGACGAGCGCCAACAACCACAGCGTGGTTCGATGTTTCACAGGCTCCCCCTCCGAGGGCCATGGCGTGGCCGAAATACTCGCCAAACGATGACGAGGCTCTCTGCGCGGACAGCCCGGATCATGAGGATAAGAAGCATTCGCGCATCTCCCGAGCGCGAGTATACCGACTTTCGGGCGTTAAGGGAGGCATTCGGGACCGGTTGTGAGCCAGTCAAAGCCGGTCACATCCATTGTGGTCGCGTTGGCGGTGTCGCTGGCGAGCGTTCCGCTCCCTTCGTCGAATTCGAACAGGAAGACCGTGTTGCCGTCGTCCGCGAGTTTACTCGTGGGGGTGAAGTTTGTCGGATACCGGACCACATCGGAGAAGGAGAGGGACGAGAGGTCGCCCTCGGCATGAGATTGCCCGGAGCCCCGTCGATTTCCGATGTACCACTCGCAGGAAGGGTTGGCATTCGGCAAACCGGTGTAGCTCGCCGCGAGAACGCCATCGACGTACAGCGTTCCGTTTCCGTTGTCGTATTGGATGGCATAATGGGTCCAGACCCCCGCAGTCCAAGACGACCCGTAATCGTTCATGCTGGTGTGAACCGCCGGATTTGGCCAGTTACCTACCGTGACTGTACCGTCCGCTTTTAGGATGAGATGCCAGTCAGTACCACCGCCACATATCTCGATCGCTGGCAGGCCAAAAACACCGCCGATGGTGCTGCTGAGCGCCCCGGTCGCTCGAAACCAGCCTTCGGCGGTCCAAGTTTGTGGATAGGACGTGACCAACTGTTCGGTCGTGTAGGTGCCTAAACTCCAGGAGATAGAATCGCAATCCTGGCAATCGTCCAATGCGTCAATCGGACAATCGTCGCAGTCGTCGGGTGTGCCATCGAGATCTGCATCTAGGCCATCGTCGAACCCGGGGCAGACGTCAATGTCGTCGCAGACGCCGTCGGCGTCGGTGTCGCCCGTGGCATCGTTCCCCATACAGATGTCGTCGGAGTCGCACACGCCATCGGCGTCGGTGTCGACTTCGCCCACGGTGGCATCGCATTGGTCTCTGTCGTCGCAGAGGCCGTCAGCGTCTGTGTCTCCGGTTGCGTCGTCTCCGGTGCAGAGGTCACACCCGTTCGGCACTGTGTCGGTGTCGGAATCAGCGTTGTCGTCGAAGCCAGGACAGAGGTCGTCGGTGTCACAGACGCCATCGGCATCGGTGTCGTCGGGGTTGTCGAGGGGGCAGGCGTCGCAGGCGTCGGGGGTACCGTCGTTGTCAGTGTCGACGGTGTCATCGCCGCCAGCGCAGAGGTCGTCGGAGTCGCACACGCCATCGGCGTCGGTGTCGTCGGGGTTGTCGAGTGGGCAGACGTCAATGTCGTCGCAGACGCCATCAGCGTCGGTGTCACCCGTTGCGTCGTCGCCGTCGCATTGGTCAATGTCGTCGCAGACCGCGTCAGCGTCGGTGTCTCCGGTTGCGTCGTCGCCATCGCATTGGTCACAACCGTTGGGGACCGCGTCAGCGTCTACATCGAGGAGGTCGTCGAAGCCAGGACAGAGGTCGTCGATGTCGCACACCGTGTCGCTATCG
>JAACDH010000415.1 GCA_009936995.1 Rhodobacterales bacterium | reverse complement strand
GGCAAAAACATTTCGGGAAATTGCCGAGTGACTTAGGCTGACAGTCTCGCTTGAACTGCAGAGCAGCACGGTGTGGTCGCCAACGATCTCGCCACCTCGTACGGCGTGTATGCCGATTTGCTCGGCGGGACGAACCTCCGTAAGGCCCTCGCGGCCGTGGGCCACCACCCGTTCGAGGGCCAAACCTCGGGCCTGTGCGGCGCTGCGTCCGAGGGCCAGGGCGGTGCCGGAGGGGGCGTCGCGTTTGTGGCGATGGTGGGTTTCGACGATCTCGATGTCGAAGTCGCGGAGGACCCTTGAGGCCCGGGCCACCAAGTCTCTGAGCACCGTGATGCCGGTGCTGAAGTTGTCCGCGCGCAGCACGGCACCCAGGTTGGATTGGTTGACGAGTTGCTGATGTTGAGCGTTCGACAAACCCGTGGTGCCGCTAACCAAGGAAATTTCGCCGATGAAAGGCAGGGCACTGACGAGCCCCTCTGGCAGCGAGAAATCGATGATCACTTGGGCGTCGTTGAAACACCCGGGTGCGGCCGCCACGAGGGTGACGCCAGTTGCTGGCCTAGCGGCGAGAAGCCCCGCATCGGTACCCAAGGCGGAGCTTTCCTTGTGCACCACAGCGGCCACGAGGATTGTGTTGGGGTGGTCGAGTACTTCGGCGAGGACGAGACGACCTGTCCTGCCCGATGCGCCAAGAACAGCGATGCGGATGGAAGAGGAGGCCACGGAGTACCCTAGAAGTGGATGCGAGTGGAGAGCTGCGCGCCGAAGGCCGGGGCGGTGAACTCGGGGTAGTTCTCGTCGTCGAGGTTCGTGTAGTAGGTGCCCGGCAGGAACGTCCCCATGGTGAACCCGAAGTCGACGTGGTCGATGGCGTTGTAGTCGGCACCAACCTGGAACTCCATACCATAGCTCTCGCGGCCGATTTGGCTGTCGGGGAGCTTGGCAATGCGGGCTCCGAGCCAACTGGCCCGAACGTCTAGGCCATCGAGGAGTGTGCGCCGGATGGTGGGCTTGAGGTACATGGCGTTACTGACCGCGGTGCCGCTAAGGGCTGCGTCCAAGCTGCGGTTTCCGTTCTCGACACTGCCCAAGGTAGCCGCGAGGGTGGGCATGGGCTGCTCGAAGATCATCAGGCCGACGGAGTAGTCTTCGTCGAAGCTGAACGTGTGCTGCGCTTGGTCGTTGGCGCCGTCGCCGGTGGCTAGACCGCCTTCAACTTGAAGGACTATCGGGTTGAGATCGAGCGTGGCGCGGAGGATGGCACCGATAGCGCTCACGGTGATGTCTTCGTAGTCTTCGGTGTAATCACCGGCGCCAAACTGGCCGACCACTTCAGTGGTCGCCCGAAGCTTGCCGAGCTCGATGTCGGCGTAGGCGTCGGCGGTGAACAGGTTGAACTTGCCGGCGTCTTCGCCCCCGCTGACCGTGTGCTGAAGTTGTCCGTACATGCCAGCGGAGACCGTCTCGGTGTCGTAGGCTAGGGCGGCGTTGAACGCTGTGGTGTCGTCGACCGAGTTGAGGAAGTTCTCGGCCTCGACGTCGATCGCGAGCCGCACCGTGAACTGGTCGATGACGCGGTAGTCCCACTGGATACGGTCCGCGGAGTCGCCGCTATCGGCGAAGTGTGGCGTTACGCTGATGCCATCGTTGAGCCACAGGCCCGTTCCCCAGTGCAGGGGCATACGGCCGAAGCTGAAGTCGCCGATTCCGGTGTGGACTTGACCCCAAGCCCGCCAGAGCGTGAAGTCTTGGAGGGCTTTGGTGCCGTCGGACTCTGTGCTGGTGGGGTCGGTGACCGGCGCGGTGAGCTCGGACTGGTAGGTAGGCGGTGCGCCTGGGACGACACTGGTGCCGACCGTGGAGCGATTTCCCCAAACCACGTTGTCGAGGCCCTTGAAGTCCAAAAATACCGCGGCCTGATCGCTGAGGATGAACCGCGGGCGTAGCCAAAGTCTGTGCTGCACGTATGCGGACATGCCCTCTGAGTCGGCCAGTTCGCGATCGAGAGAGAGGGTGTCGAACACACGCGCTCGGGCGCGATACGCCCCTTCGAACTGGACCTCTGCTGCCTGGCTTGGGGTAGCCAAGAGTAGGGCGATGAGGGAAAAAGGTAGGCTTCGTGGGAGGCTCAAGGGCTGGCTCTCGTCGGGGATGTGGTCCCCTGTGGCTTCGTTCGCTAACACGCCCCTATCAACAGACAACTGCGGATGATCTGGACAAGCCGTCCCGCGTGTTGGATCCTGTGGGTCTCTGGGGCCTCGGTTTCGCGGTCAACCCAGTGCGAGGAGTCTCCCTCTTTGAGCGAGTTCGATCAAAAACAGCAGGACGCGCCGTCCAAAGGAAATGTTGACCCACTGGTGGGCAGAGTCCTCAGCGGGCGATTTGCGCTCGAAGAGATGATCTCGCGCGGCGGCATGGGCAAGGTTCATCGAGCGATCCAACGGCCCTTAGACCGGTTAGTTGCGCTGAAAGTCCTCGATGTCAGCGACCAGAGTGGCGAATTCCGACGCCGCTTTTTTAAAGAAGCGAGCCTATGCGCGAAGCTGTCTCACCCGCACACCGTTCGCATTTACGACTACGGCGCTACCGACGATGGCATCTACTTCATCGCGATGGAGTACCTCAAGGGGCAAACTCTTTACGGCGTGTTGCACCGCGAGGCACCCGTTGACCCCATGCGCGGCCTCCGGATTCTTCGAGCGGTAGCCGGGGCGCTCGCAGAGGCGCACGGCGCTGGGATCGTCCACCGCGATCTGAAGCCCTCCAACATCATCTTGGTGTCCCACGGCGACAACCCGGAGTTTCCCAAGGTCATCGACTTTGGGCTGGTAAAAGAGATGGGCACCGATTCCGAGCTGTCCCGCACCGGGAATATCCTGGGCTCACCCATGTACATGGCGCCCGAGCAAGTGCAGGGACTCGACGTAGATGAGCGCACCGATGTGTACGCGCTCGGTCTCATTCTCTATTTTGCGCTGTGTGGAAAGACTGCGGTAAAACGCGGTAATCCGATGGCTGTTCTCATGGCCCAGGTGCAACGGACACCGCCGACCTTTCACGAAGTAGACCCCAACCTCCAGATACCCCCACTGCTGGAGTGGGTGGTGACCACCGCCATCGCCAAGAATCCCAGCAACCGATTCGCCAACATGCACGAGTTTATTCGTGCTTTGCAGGTCTGCGAGTTGATGATTCAAGGCGCGCTTCCAGGTCCGGTCGAGCTGTCCCTCGATCGCGACGGCCGGGTCGTCATGCCCACGGGTGTGAACGTCAGCGTCGAGAGCAGTGGTGTGTCCAGACTCCAGAACACCGGGGCGCACGCCGCGTTGATCAATCCGCCGGACACCACCTTGCTACAAAGTGCCTCCGGCGCCATCGCGACGGATGCCGTGCCCAAGCCCATGGACACCCGCAGCCAGGTGGGTCCTCTTTTGGTGATGGGTGGCGCCTTTGCGGGCCTAAGCGGCGCGATCGTCGCGGCCGTGTTGGTGGCCGTAATCGCGCTGGCCTGGGCCTGGTGGTTTACGCCGTCTGTGGTCACCGAAATCCCAAGTGTGCCTCTTGTGGTCGAGGTACCGGCCGCGACCAGCACCGAGGTGCTGTTGACCAGCGTGCCGACAGGTGCAGAGGTCGAGCTCCATGGCGCGCTCATCGGCATCACCCCGCTCACTGTGAACGTGCCTATCGATACCCCGTGGAACGTCACGGTCTCTCACAGCGGTTTCAAGACGCGAACGGTTCGTCTCGCCTCCGGTCATCCCGTAAGCACCGTCACCCTTGAGGCCGTTCGGGTCGCGGGTCCAGCGCCCGTCGCCAGCCCAATCCCGTCTGCGGTGCCTGCGTCAGCCCCCGTCGCTGCGCCCGCTCCTCGTGGCGATCTCATCGATCCCTGGGCGAAACCTTGACCCTTCATTCAATTGTCCGCTCCCTTGTTTGCCTAGCCGCCTTGGGCTTGGCCGCACCGGCGCTCTGCCAAGACGGCGACACCCGCGCCCGCGAACTGTACGAAGAGGGTACCCGGCTGTACGATCTGGGCAGGTATGAAGAGTCTGTCGCGGCGTTCCAGCTTGCCTATGGTCTGAGCGAACGGCCACAAATGCTGTACAACATGGCCAGCGCTATGGAGCGTTTGGCCCGATGGGAAGAAGCCCTCGACGCGCTGCAGCAATATCGCCGTGACGCCGAACCATCGGCAGAAGAGCTGGTCTCGCTCACCGTTCGCATCGAGCAACTTCAGATTCGAATCAAGGCCCGCGATGAACAGCAAGCCATCGATGCTCCCCCGCCTCCACCAGACCCCATCGCCCAGGCGCCGGCCCCAAGAAGAGGTTTGCCCCCGGGTGCTTGGGCCTTGTACGGCGGCGGCGTCGCTGGCCTTGGCGCTGGGGTGCTGTTCTCGTCTCGTGCCAGTAGCGCTCGCAACGAGTGGCAGTCAGCGTGCGTCGACGGCGACGTCTTGTTGTGCTCCAGCGACGTTCAAGACGCCTGGAAGCGCGACAATGGCAATAGTCTAGCGGCCGATTTGTCGTTCTTGGTCGGGGTGGGCAGCTCGATCGGTGGTGTGTTCGTCACCCTGAAGAATTCCCAAAGCGCCGATCTTCAGGTTGGATTTGCGCCGCAACTTTGGGCGGGCGGTGGCGCTGTTTCCTTCCGTGGGCAATTCTAATGGTACGTTTAGCGCTCATCTGTTTGGGCCTTTCGGCCTGCTCTCTCGGCAAGAATCCCGGCGAATGTGCCACCGACGACGAGTGTCGGAACGCCTTTGGGTTGGGGTCCGTGTGCGCCGCCGACGGCTTCTGCGACGTTGGTGAGCCCAACATCCGCTGCACCGAAACCGCTCCGCCCGACGTCTTTCAGCGACCTGCCACGTACTCGAATGCCGTGGTCATCGGCAGCGTGTTCGACATGAACACCGACCAACCCCAGGTGCGGTCGGCACAGCTGGCGGTCGATCAGGTAAACGAACTTGGTGGGCTCGACGGGCGCAAGTGCGTCATGATCAGCTGCGGCTATCAGGTCGACCTCGCCATCGACGATCTCACCGAAGAAGAAGCTGCCCTAGATGTTGCCCGATATTTGACAGATATACTCGGAGCTAACGCAATCATTGGCCCCTCTGCTTCGGACCAATGCGCGAACGTCTTCCCCGACATGGAGGCGCGCGATGTGATGGTCATGTCTCCGTCGGCCACCAGCCCCATGCTCACGAACATCGATGGCGAAGGGGCCTCCGACGCCGCTCCGGGGTTGTTCTGGCGCACCGTGCCCCCGGACGATCTGCAGGCCCAGGCCATGAGCTGGGATCTGGCCGATCGAGGTATCACCGACTTGGTCATCGTCCACCAAGAGTCCTCGTACGCCACAGCCCTAGCGGAGAACGCGCAATATCACTTCGGCTTGGCGGAGGGAACGGCCACGCTTTTCAGCTTCGACAACGACTCGTCTCGCGGGGGGGCAATCACCGATGCCGGCGTCTCTGGGGCCGAAGAGGTGATGTTCCAGTCCTCCGACGTCAACGACATCATCGCGTTCCTACAGGCAGCTGCACTCAATT
>JAACDH010000414.1 GCA_009936995.1 Rhodobacterales bacterium | reverse complement strand
GGAGCGAATGGGCGTATTTACTCCAACATTTCCAGGACGTTCCAAGAGGTGGCCCTCTGTCCCGACGATGGAAACGGATCTTGGACACACATCGTTGTGGGCGCCGATATTGAGTGCGACGACAACGTCGAAATGGGCGGGGTCTGTGAATGGGATTCCGGCGCAGCTCTAATATTTGGAGCGCTCGAAGACGGAAGTGGCGGTGTTGATCTCGACATCGACAACTGCGGCAACTTCGACTACTTCGTCCGGATAAGGTAGGCGGCATCGCTGCCTCGGGACGCGGCGTCTGGCTGCATCTCGGGCACCGCTGATTCAGAACGTCGGCCTGGTTCAAGCCCCGTCCACAAGGCGGGTCGCGCCAGCGATCGTGGTAACGACAGGAGGTCATCATGACGAAGGGATTGATTCCGGGTGGCCGCGCTAGGCTGGAGCGCCTGGTTCTGGTTCTTATTCTGGGCTCCTGTGCCGGGTTGGTGGTGGGGAGCCTGACGCTGAGCGCTCGCGTAGGCGACAAGGCTCACCCGATCGAGGGGCTGCCGGGCACTCGCAGCGCCGAGGTGCCTGTCGATGGTGTGCAACGGGCTCCGGCACCCGTTCCGGTGGGTCAGTATGCACCTTGGGTCTCGGAAGGGCGCTTGGCGGCGACATCAGCAACCCAGCCCCAGGGAGCTCGTGCGTCTGGGGACCAGCCCTTGGCCGTCTCCCAGCTGGAGCGATTCTACGAAACAGAGGATGTTACGTACGTGGCCGTCGACCATTTAGTAGGGCTGGAGGGCTGGGACGAGCAGACGGCGGAGAACGTACGGGATGTCATCGGTGATTCCTTCGCCCAAATGGCGGCGATTGCCACAGCGGATGCGCCCGCATTCCCAGGTGACCCCACATCAGACGACATCACCAAGGATCTATACCAAGAGCTTCGCGGGCTGATTGGGGCTGAGGGCACGCGAAACTTGCTCATTCATCGAGACGCGCTGATTCGCGAAAAGCGCGGCCTCCCCCCCATCGGCTTGGACAACGACGAGGACTGACCTGGCAGCGGGAAGCGGGAAGGGTCCGCTAGTTCCCCGTGCCTGTTCCTTAGGGTCTCCAGACATCGGGAAGGACAGAGAGTCCTGCCCTACCCAAGATATTCGCGCGGTAGACGGCGGGGTTGTTGGCCCAGCGCACGAAGGTGCCGCCGCCTGGTGCGTCACGGCCGACGATGATGTCGGTGAGGGGCTGGTCGTCGGCGTATACGATGACGCGGATGTCTTCCGCGTTCGTCATCCCGTATTGGGCGAGGTTGCCTTCGTCGGCGCGGCTGTAGGGGTGCACTCCGGTGGACAGCCGACCGACGAGCGCGGTGATGGCCGGCGCGTTGCCGGACAGGGCCTGGGGCCCGACGGTCCATCCGGCGTCGGTGTGGTGCAGGCGCAGTCGGGCGTCGCCTTGGGAGAGCTGGACGTGGGTGACTCGGGCGGCGTCGAAGGCGGGGGCCGAGGGAAGGGGAGCGTTGGCGGCCTGGGCCGTTCGGTGGGCCCAGACGTCGAGCCCCAGCAGCACGACCAGCGCTCCGGCGAGGGTGGCCGTGGTTTGGCGACTTAGAGACAGGCGCCCTCTTCCTCATCGCAGATCAGCGAGCCGTCGCCGCAGTCCTCGACCGTCTCGTAGAAGTCGTCGACGCACTGCTCGAGCAGGGCTTCGGTGCACCGGTATTCTGCAGGTACTTCGCAGGCTTCGGCCTCGATCTGGTCGAAGTCGGTGTCGTCCTCGGGGAGGACGTCGCAGGCGAGGATGAGTAGCAGGGGTAGGTACCGCACGGACGCTCCAGTCCGTAGGGTGTACATCACGGGGAGCACTTTCGCACGGCCTAAGAGATTTTTGTGGCGGCGTTGAGGAAGCGGACCCCGTAGCTGCACTCGTGCAGCGGGTGATCCGCTGGTTGAACTGGGCGGCTTTCGGCGAAACAACTACGAAAGCGTTGCCAGCGGCGAGGTTTCGCCGATGAAGTTACCCCGTTGGTTGGTGTCGAAGTACACCTCGATCACCTGTTGGGCTTCCATGTCGATCAACAGGACGCCATCTACCGGGAAGGCCATTTGGTATTCGAGCAGCTGACGGCGGGTGCTGGGGTTGGTGGGATTGATGGCTCGGGCGCCGGTCTTGACCTCGGCGATGAACGACTCGCCGTCACGGGTTGCCAGCAAGTCAGCGCGACACCGCACCGCGACGGGCTCGTTGTCTAGCCATAGGGTCCACTCTGCGGTGAGCTGACGGTCGACCACGGTGTAGCCCGCGTGCGCCAACACCCGTTCGGCGCCGGCTTCGCCCCACTGTGCGTGCTGCTGACGGGCGCGATTTCCTCGGGTGATACGATAGGTGGCACGCCACCAACCCCAGAGTGCCAGGAGCAGGATGACGAGCGCGACGAGGAGCCAGGAGACGGGAACGGTCATGGGTTGGGTCTACCCCGTCGGTGTGCCAAAAATTGTCCAGCGCGTACAACAGGCCCGGGTAGCCCGCCTCAATGGCGAGCGCTTTGGCTTAGAACTACTCTGGTTCAACAACGATAAAGTACCATCCCAACGACCGAAGTTGGTGGTAAACGACCCGAGTTCGCCGCCCCTGTACGGTGAGGAGTTCAGAACCGCTCTGCAGCTCGCGTATTCGTTCGATGATCGACGGATAGGGTAGCATTATGCGTGACAATGCTCGATTATTGAGCTCCTCCATTTCGCGCACATCGCCTGCATCACCGCCGCGAATGACAATTCGCCCGTCTCCATCGACAATCATCGCCTCGCCGGCCTCGGTCTGCAGCAGGTCGCCGATGATGGAGTCAAAGGAAAGCTTTGCGGCGGTAACGCCCTGAATGACGCTGCCGTCCATGATGGGTGCAGAGCAAGGTAGGATTAGGCGTCCGCTCGCTGAGTCTACGTAGGGCGCCCCCCAGGTTGGGCCGGTATTTTCCGCCCCAAGGCGGTACCAGGGTCGCTCTCTGGGGTCGTAGCCCGCGGGAAAGGCACCATGACCCGGAAAACTCATGTGCAGGCCGTCCTCGAATGCGATGCTCACCCACGTCAAGGGTACGCCGTCTTCGGCCAGGAGTTGCGCTTGCCTAGACACCGCCCACTGGGGCACATCGTGGCCGGCTGACCGCAACATCAGACGCCGTATTTCGTCTCGCATGCCGCTGATGCGGAGAGCGCGTTTCTGAATATCGGCATCGACACCGCCCTCGCCCGCGTACAAAAAGACGGGATGGGCAAAGCTGACGGGATGCTCGTAGCTGGGCACCATCGCCATCCCTGGAGGCGGAACGCCTTGCCCCTGAAATGCGCCAATAAAGTAGGGTCCGGCTGCATTGTACGGCTCGATGCGAATTCGGGTCGCGACACTCGCGGACAACCACTCCAGCAAGCCCTCCAGGCGAACAAAACGGCCGTCGATCCGGGCAGCCTGCCCGGCCACAGTCGCGACACGCAGGGTCTCTACACGTTCGTGAGCAGCCGCCGTTTCTTGCATTCGGAGCTGCTCTTGGGCCTCCCAGGTGGTCTTCATGGCGCTGACCATTATCAGCAGAAGAATAAACACGGCGACTGCGCCGCGATTTTTACCAACCCACCGAACCACGGCCTGCCAGTAGCCATCGGGTAAGGCCAAGGTTTGGTCGCCACGGGTGTAGCGACGAATGTCCTCGCCGAAGTCCCCCATGCCCGCGTACCTGCGTTCGCGATCGAGCTGTGTGGCCCGCTCTACAATGGCCACGAGTTCGGGCGAGATGCTCTTATTGTTCACCAATGCCCGGTCGTCGCGCTCCCCCTGTTGGTTCCTCTCGAGACGCTGAGCAATGTTGCCAGAGGCCACAGCGGGCTGGAGGGTGAGCAATTCCTGCAGGATGAGGCCCGAAGCGTAGACATCTGAGCGACCGTCGAGATCTCCCGCTCCGATGGCCTGTTCTGGGGACATGTATCCAGGCGTTCCCACCACTTGGCGCCGCTTGGTGGTGCCGGGGATGAGGGTATCGGCGTCGCGATGCCCCTCGATGTTCAGACCCTGTTCTTGCTTGCCCGCCATCAGCTCGGCGATGCCCCAATCCATGACGTACACCTCGCCATGGGTGCCGATCATCACGTTAGCGGGCTTAAGATCGCGGTGCAGCACGCCGCGGTGATAGGCGTATTGTACGCCGTCGCAGATCTTTAAGAACATCTCGAGTCGGGAGAATAGCCCTCGAGATTCGGCCGCATCGGAGTGTTCGGGCATGGCAAGCGTGTCTTGCAGCCATTGCTCTAGCGTGATGCCATCGACCATGCGCATGGTGTACGCGAGGCGACCATCTTCTGAACGTTCTAGGCTGTAAATAGGAACAATACTGGGGTGCTCTAGTTGGGCGGTGATCTGTGCCTCACCAAAAAACTTGGCGGCCAACATTGGCACATCGGCGATGTCTTTGCCCATGATTTTGGCAGCTTCGGTGCGATTGAGATCGCGATCTCGGGCACGAACGACTTCGCCCATCGCGCCGGCTGCAACCTTGTCCAACATAACCCAGCCGCGACCCGGAACATCGGCAGGCACCCCCACGCCAACGGCCGCCAGTTGGTCGTTGGCATATCCATTGGAATCGGCCCGGAGGGTTTGGAAGTCGACGACGCCCTCGCCGTCTATGTCAAATACGAAGGTGCCGGAGTACGAGGACTCGTCCTCGCTGGGGCTAGATGGATGGATGCGAAGGGTTACCTCCGGCGGTGGCGCTAGATTCTGATCCGATCGAGCGCCGTCGAGCTTCGGAGGACGAGCCTCGTCTTCGCCGTTTTCCATCAGCGCCTCCCCATGGACATCGGTTTCTGACCCAGCCTCAACAGTTACCCCTCTTCCATGTCGCTCTGGCGGTGACTTTAGCGCATCAGTCGTTTCTCTGGGGACGGGAAGATGCGGGGCGGGTTCGCCGTGTTCTTCTACGACTGCGTGATGAAGCAGCCTTCCCGGGAGTGGCGGCTGGGCGTCGGCTGCACATCAGGGCGAGAACTTTCGCACCAGTAAAGTGGTCATCGCCAGCATCCACAAGCCAAAACCGGGGATGGCGAGCCGCAGGGCCCAGGCGATCTTCGCAGGCGGTGGGACCAGGGGAGGCCGCGTATGACTCCGGGCCCGGATGCCGAGCAGGGCTTGTTCTTCTAGCAGCCAATCCACTGTGTTTCGAAGCAGGTCGGGGCGATTGGCCACGAGATCAGCCGAGCCGGCGACCACCATCCGCACCGGGCGGCTGTTGGTGAGGGGCTCTGCGCCTACCGGTGCGGCGTGGGCGAGGAAGCTGGGAACGGTCCCTTGAATCCCGGCGACCAGCGGCCACGAACCCCGCTGTTCGCCGGCGACGGCCGTGTTCAGCGCGCGGGGATCGAGAGAGAGCGGCCCCGCCACCCAGACGGAGGTGGCTTCACTGCGCAGCCAGACCTGGAGGTCGACGCTGGGGAGAGGCCGAAGCTTGAGGACGGTGGCGAAGGGCAGCGACGCCTGCTCGAGGTCGCGGACCGGACGGTAGGTGGGGTCCCAAGCGCGGCTGAGCGGTGCGATTGGCGTGTTGACCTGAAGCCACTGACCGTTGATGGGCAGCGACATACGCTCGTTGCGGCTGCGGTCGAGCACGATGCCATCTGTGGGGGATGTTCCCCAACTGGCGAGCATCTCCGACAGGTTGTGGTCGATGCGTCGGGTGCGACCGGTGCTGAAGTCGGGCTGCCAGGTGGCCAGGAACCAGCCGGTGGCCCCGCCGCCCATCACGAACTGATCGAGGGCGTAGCGGTGGGACTCGGGCAGGGCCTGCTGCGGACCGACGATCAGCAGGGCGTCGAGGTGGTCGGGCAGTGAGTCGGCCTGGACCTCGACGAGGTTGGCGCGCCCCTGGAGCGAGCGGCTCAGGTCGGCCAAGGGGTGACCGTCCACAAAGCTGGACAGGCTGGGCTCGCCATGGCCCTGCAGCCAGCCGACCGTTTTTACGTTGTCGCGATCCCGTCGGACCGACAGGATGGCCCGAGTGAGCTCGCCTTCGAGGGTCTCGAGGGAGGGCAGGGCGTCGACGGCTGCGGCCCGGTCTCCGTAGGTGAGTCCGACCCCCATCCACACCTGGCGCGCCTCGGACTGTCCCACGGTCTGCCGAGCGTAGGTGATGGGGCGCACTCCGGCGACGCGAGCGCGCTCGGTGGCCTGGGGGGCGCCGGTGGGGTCCAGGTAGCGGACCTCCAATGTATCGCCCGCGACCGCGGTTAAGTCGGCGATGAGGTCGCGCAGGCTCTGTAGGTGGTGCTGGTAGGGCGGTCCCAGATCTTCGGTGAACCACACGTCTAGGTGCAAGGGGCGTTCGAGGTGCCGAACTGAGTCTAGGGTGGCCGGCGCCCGACTGAAGCGCTGGTCGTGGGTAGCATCGAAGCGGCTGTGCCAGGACAGCGACAGATGGCCCAGAACCATGCAGATGGCCATCCACAGCGACCATTGGAGCCAGGCCCTTTGTTGGAGCGTTTGCCTCATTGGAGGCGTTCTCGATGCAATCCCAGCAAGGCGGTCTGTAGCGCCATTACCGTGAGTAACCCTAACAGCGCGACGCTGCGGCTGTCGAGCAGTCCTCGGGCCCAAAGATCGAGGTGGTGTGGCGCCGAGAGCCACTCGGCCGTCGACAACCACGATGGAGAAAGCATCGTAAGTGCATTGCCCCACAACCAGGGCGCCGCCGACAGGCCCAGCGCGAGGCAGAGCGCGATGACCGGTCGTTGGGTCCACGCCGAAGCCGCCACGCCTACCGCGCAAAGAGCCGCCCCTAGACCCCAGACGCCCAGGTAGCCGATGAGCACCGGGCCGGGGTCTAGGGGGCCCAGGTACGCCAGGGCCAACGGCCAGGGCAGGGTGAGGAGGAGGGCTAGGGTGATCAGCATCACCACGCCGATCCACTTCCCCAGAATTATCGGCAGCGGACCGATGGGCCAGGTGCCCAGAATCTGGAGGGTTCCCCGCTGGCGCTCGCCGGCGATGCTGCCCATGGTGAGGGCGGGGGCGAGCAAGCTGATGCAGCCGCTCATCCACAGCAACGGGCCGCGGAGGCTGACCACGCCGCCCAACAGCAGGTCGTCCATCCACAGGGTTGCCACGGCTAGGATCAGCACGAACAGGCCGATGGCGACGGGGGCGACGGGCTGCGTGAAGGCGCTCCGCGTCTCTCGAATAGCGATGGTCCAGATGATCCGCACGGCCCCAGCCTATCCTCTTGGGCATCTCACGGGTCGCCGGCTGGTCAAGACCGGGATAGGAGCGCGTCTCTGGAGACGTGGCCTCATGGCGATCCTAAACATCCTCGTAGCACCGCACCCCATTCTCGAAAATAACGCCCGTAAGGTGCGCGATGACGAGTTCGGCCCAGCACTTCGCATCCACACGTCGGACATGGCCGAGACCATGTACCACGCGCCTGGTGTGGGACTTGCAGCGCCGCAGATCGCCGATTCGCGTCGCATCGTGGTCATCGACCCCGGCGAGGGCGACGCGCGCGGTCGTCGGTTCTTTGCCATGTGCAACCCCGATATCATCGAGCGAAGCAAAGACACCATCCCCTGGACCGAGACCTGTCTCTCGGTTCCCGGCATGGAAGTGGAAGTTCAGCGCAACCGGCGGGTTCATGTACAGTGGCAGCAACCCGTAGACGGCGCGCTGCAGACGGCCTGGTTCGAGGACTTTGAGGCCGTGATCGTGCAGCACGAGCTCGATCACCTGATCGGAACCGTGATCCTGGACAGGGTCAGCGGCTTTAAACGTCGTCGGTACATGAAGAATATCAAGCGAAAGAACAAGGTGAACGTATGATCTGGATGTTTGCAATCGGGCTGGCCATGGCCGCCGGCGATCCCTGTGATGACGCGACCAAAGCGAACGAGGCTGCGGCCGAGCTGGCGGCCCTTGTTCAGACCGGCAAAGACGAGCGCGCGGCCACCGCCGACAAGCTCGATAAGAACGACGCCGCTCGGGTGAAATCGGCCTTAAAGATGAAGGACTCGGGCCTGCTGTGCAAACCTGAGGACAAGCTCCACGCGGCCTTTCTCATCCAGTGGAGTATGGACTCCGAGACGCTCGAGATAGGTCACAACCTCGCGAAAGAGGCGATGATGGCTCGCGTGCACACGGCGCCCTGGCTCACCGCGCTCACCTACGACCGCTGGCAGGTCAGCCGCGGCCTCGAGCAGCGCTACGCCAGTCAAATGGTGTCGAACAAAAAGGGTGTCTGCCTGTACCCCGTCAAGGCCGACAGCACCGACCAAGAGCGCATGGCCTACGATATGCCACCCGTCACCGACGCGTATCGCCGGGTGCTGGACGCAAATGGCTTCACCGACGAGCCCCCGACGTACGAGACCGTCTATAGCAAAGAGCTGTTTTGCGACCTGAAGGCCTGGTAAGCACCAGCCCCTGAACGTCTCATCGGAGAGACCATGCGCGTCATTTTTATGGGCACCCCTGACTTTGCGGTGCCAACCCTCGACGCCTTGGTGCAGGCGGGCCACGACATCGTGTTGGTGGTGGCTCAGCCCGACCGTCCGGCTGGACGGGGCAAAAAGATGCGGGCGCCTCCTGTGGCTGCCCGTGCAAAAGAACTGAATCTACCCTTATTTCAGCCCAAGGCCATGCGTAGCGGACCCTTTCCCGAGAGGTTCTGCGACCTACAGGCCGACGTGGCCGTGGTCATCGCCTACGGGCGTATTCTGCCGCAGAGGCTGCTGGACGCGCCCAAGCACGGCTGCGTAAATGTGCACGCCTCGCTGCTGCCTCGATGGCGCGGTGCGGCGCCCATTCAGGCCGCGCTGCTGGCCGGCGATGCCACCACCGGCGTGTGCACTCAGCGCATGGAGGCCGATCTAGACACCGGCCCACTCTACGTCTGCACAGAGACCCCCATCCGCGCCGAAGAGACCGCCGGGGCGCTGCACGATCGGCTGATGCTGCTGTCGGCGACCTGCGCCGTCGAGACCCTCCAGGGGCTTGCCCAGCGCGTGCCCACCCCTCAGTCCGACGACGGGGTCACCTACGTCTCCAAGATCGATCGCAGCATGGGCAAGATTGATTGCACGCAGACCGCCGTCGATCTCGACCGTCGGGTGCGCGCCATGAGCCCCTGGCCAGGGGGTTGGCTGCCCTGGAACAAGGGTCCTTTAAAGCTAAAGCAGGTGCGCTTGGTCGACGACCAGGGTACCCCGGGGCAGCTGCTGTCGACGTCGCCATTGGTGGTGGCGTGTGGCATCGGCGCGCTCGAACTCGTCACTGTGCAAGCGCCCGGCAAGCGCCCCGTCGATGGGACCAGCTTCGCCAACGGCGCGCGTCTTACTGCTGGAGATCTGCTGTCATGGCCCTCGTAAGTCCTTCGATTCTGTCCGCGGATTTTGGTCACCTGCACGACGAAGTGCGCAACGTCATCGATCTAGGCGCCGACTGGATCCACGTCGACGTGATGGACGGCCGTTTTGTGCCCAACATCACTTTGGGACCAGGCATCACCGCGGCCGTGGCCAAGTCCACCAACGGCGACGCGTTGGTCGACGTTCACTTGATGGTCGTGCAGCCCACCAACTACGTGCAGGCGTTCCGCGACGCCGGCGCCGACCAGATCACCGTGCACGCCGAGGCCTGCACTCATCTGCATCGGGCCATCCAGCAGATCAAGGCCAGCGGCGCCAAGGCCGGCGTGTCGCTCAACCCGCATACACCGCCCGAGGTGCTCGATTACGTCCTCGACGAGCTCGACCTGGTGCTGGTGATGACCGTCAACCCGGGCTTCGGCGGGCAGTCTCTCATCGAGGGCGTGCTGCCCAAGATCGAGCGTATTCGCAAGACCATCGACGGCCGCGGGCTGTCTACCCTCATCGAGGTTGATGGCGGTGTGAAAGTAAACAATGCCCACAAGTTCGTCAACGCTGGCGCCCACGTGCTGGTGTCGGGCAGCGGCGTGTTTAAGGCCGAGGACCGGGGTGCGGCCATTGCGGCGCTGAAACGAGCGTAGCAATTTCGCACACCTTCTCCCAATATCGCCGCACAGTTTGTGCAGAACGGGGTTGAGCCTTGGCGCGTCCCGAGGCACGTTGGGCTTAGAGAGGAGCGTTGGCTGTGAGTGAGTCCGAGAAATCTCCGTGGTGGAGCGCCTTGCCCGCAGCGCTGAGTGTCTTGGTTCCGGTGCTCATCGCGGTTCCGCGGATTCCGCTTAAGATCACCACTGGCGACGGTGGCGAGCTGCTCACCGCCATGCTCACCTTCGGCGTGGCGCACCCCAGCGGCTACCCCCTGTATACGCTCTTGGGGGCGTTTTTTGGGCGTTTCCCGCTCCTTCCCGACGTGTTTTGGGTCATCTTCTGGCTGTCCACGGTTCCCGTGGCGCTCAGCTCGGGGCTCATCTACCGCATCAGCCGCGAGGGTTCGATGGGGCGCATCTGGGCGCTCTCGGCCTCGCTGATGTGGGTGTTCTTGGTGCCCGTGCTCGCCATGGCGGTGCGCATCGAGGTGTACCCCATCCACGTGTTGCTGACGCTGCTGTCGCTGTACGGCGTTCAGCGCTACGCCAAGGCCCCGGACCAAACCCGATGGGCGTTGTTGGCCACCACGGCTGTGGCCTTGGGGATGACCAACCACCTCACGTCGGTGCTGATGGTTCCCGCGGTGGTGATTGGGCTGCTCTGGTCCGGTGGCAGGCGCATCGTCGACGTCAAGACTCTCTCCGCCATTCTGGGCCTGGGGTTGCTGGCTGGGTCGCTCTATATCTACCTTCCGCTTGCCTCCCTCGCCGCCGAGGATGGCTCCACCATCGCCTGGGGTCGTCCTGGAGATCCCGCCATGTTCTGGGAGCACGTGCGTGGCGCGGAGTACGACCAGTACCGCAGCTTCGACCACATCCCCATTGGCTTGGCCGACTTCGGCCGGGGCATGCAGGAGCACGCCTTTCCGGGATGGTGGTTGGTCTCTGTGATTGGCGGAATCCAGTGGCTTCGGCAGGCGCCGCGGTTCTTTCTGCCGCTGCTCGTCTATGTGGCTTGCGCCCTGGTGTACATCGCCAGCTACAAGATCGGTGACATCGGCACCTACTACCCACCCATCTACGCAGCCATGGCGATCGGCGCGGGCTACGGTCTGCAGTTCTTGGGTAGCCAGCTCCGCCTTCACGACGCGCCTTGGGGCCGAGGCCTGGTGTTGGCGGGCATGGTCGCTGCCATGGCGGGGTGGTTCGGCAACGCGGTGTATTGGTCGCAGAGCAGCACGTACAACGGTGTGCTCTCGGCGGATGTGGGCGTGCAGGCGGTGGACGAAGTGCCCCACGGCTCTTTTCTGCTCACCAACACCGACGCCCACACGTTTACGATGTGGTACCAAACTTATGTGGTCCAAGAGCTCGGCCGCGTGGTTCATATCGACATGCGAACCAAGCATCATCTTTGGTATCGTGACCACCTGCGCGCGCGGTATCCCGACGTCAAGTGGCCGGTCGATGCCGTGATGCGACAGGACAGCCAGCTGATTGTGCAGCTGATGAAGCTCAACCCCGACCGGCGGATGTTTCACCTAGAGGCTAAGGAATACGATTGGAAGGGCACGTTTGCCGTGCTCCAAGGGTGGACCCACGAGATCTTCCACAGCCGCGATGCCAAGGACCACGCCCCTACCCGCTGGGCCAAGCATCACTACGTCGCCCGCTCCAAGAACGTGGCGGATTCGCTTCGGGTGTACGACAGCAGCCGGATATTCGAGTCGGGCGTAGACGATGTGCTGTGCGCGGTCGATTGGCACAAAGGGCACCCGTCCTTTACGGTCTTGTGGATGTTTCTGGGCCCCGATGGGCAGAAGATTACCCACCGTCAGACCACGGTGGGGCCAAAGGGAAACTGGACCACGAGGGCGTTGCCGACCGCCGAGCAGGCGCCGGGTGAGTGGTCCTGCGTGGTCGAGGCGCAGGGCCTGCCAAAGCTGACGTTGGACTTTACGCTGGAGTAGGCTGGGTGACACGGCTATAATTGGCGTTATGTATTGGAGTGAAGCTCCTGTGATGCACGTTCGACAACAGTTCTCTAGCGGCGAGATTCGGCCCGCGTGCTCCCTAAGTCAACTTGGCCTGCCCGGTTTACGGCGTTTGGGATTGCCCGTCGTGTGTGCAGCTGCGCTCTGGCTTCCCGGCTGCGGTGGCGAAACGCCCGATGTCACTCCCAGCACCCTGTCCCACGCGACCTCTAATGTAGGCCAGCTCAGTCGTTTCTCGGCCACGCTTAGCGATGTTGTCACCACGGTCGTGTGGGTAGATTGGGAGACGGATGTGCCTGGTACGGGCTGGGTCGAGTACGGCTTGGGCGACCTCACCCTGCGCACCCCCGTCGACGCTTCGGCCACCACACATCGTGTCGCAGTCCTCGGTCTGAAGTCCGACCAGGCCTACGACTTTAGGGCAGTCACCCAGCTGGAGGACGGCACCGAGCTAAGCAGCGAAGTGGTCTCCTTGGACACCGTGGGTCCCCAAGGTCTGGGCGCTGTTGTGGTGGCCGAATACGACGCCACTCAGATGCACTCCACCGACGCGTTTTTTGTGGTGTCAGTGCGCACGAACGAGTCATCGTTCATTGTGCTTTTGGACCGAGACGGCGACGTTGTGTGGTTCATGGAGGCGGTAGCGCCGTCTTCGTTCCACACGCCCAGAATCACGCGAGATGGCACCGGTATTATCTGGGCAGAGTGGGACCGTGACAAGCAGATCGACTTGGGCCGCATCACCCGCATCAGCCTTAGCGGAGAGGACCACGTCAGCACCGCCGCTCCTCATGTACACCACGACTTTGTCGAACACGACGACGGTACGGTTGGCTACATCACCACCGACATCCGCGATCTGGGCAACCCGGTACTCACCCTGTCCGACCAGATCAAAGAGATACAGATGGGCGCTCCCGACACCGACGATCCCTCGGAAGTGTGGTCCTTTTTCGATGACTACGGAATCCCATTCTGGCACCCTTGCGATGATTCGGTAGAGAATGTCGATCGTTGGGGGCTGTCGGGTGCCGACGAGTGGACCCACGCCAATTCTTTGATGTACAGCCGGGCCGACGACGCCTACTACATTCAGCCGCGCTTCTTCGACGCTCTCGTCAAGTTTGACCGAGGTTCGGGCGAGGTGCTCTGGCAGATTGGTGGCGAATACGGGAACTTCACCAAGTCCGACGGCGATCCGGCTTTTACGAGTGTGTACCAGCCACAGCTGTGGAGCCATGGACACATGTCTCACATCTGGGAAGATGGCTTCATGTACTACGACAATGGGAATCACCGCAGTCCACGGCAGTCCAAAGTGTCAGAGTACGCCTACAACACGCAGACAATGACGGTCGAAGAGGTATGGTCATTCACCGATGGCCGCTTCATGAGCTACCTGAGCGACGTGCGAAAGCTCGATAACGGCAACGTGTTCATCTTGAGCTCTCCGGCTGCCGAGCTGTCCGAAGTCACCCAAGCGGGTGACGTAGTCTGGCGGGCAACGATGCCCGACGACGGGGTCACCTTTGGCCGGGCATCGTACATCGGCGATGTGTACGAACTAACCTCGTCGTTGTTGCACCCTTAAAGCACGCGGTTGGGCCTGCGAAGACGTCGCCCGGCGCGCTAGCCGCGTTGTAGCGACACCCCAAAAGCTGCCGAGAACGCCCCAATCGACATTGCTACGCCGTACAAGGTCGTCAGCAGGGCCACGGCCGCCGCTGGGCCGATCGTGTTGGGGTCGGACAGGTTGCGGAGCATCTGCACGTAGCCGAGCAAGCTGCCCATCACCCCGGCGCAAACGGCAACCCCGCCGGCGTGCATGAAGAAGGCGATGGCCAGCTCTTGGTCGTCCTTGGTGCCTCCGAATCCAAGGGTGCGAATCGACCGAAATGCGCCGGAAAAACCGTGGGTGCCCACCAGGATGGCCGCGGTGAGTACGCCGACGAAGACCAGGGAGGGGAGGTCGACGGTCGCCGACAATGGGCCGCCCATGGCGACGCTGAAGAGGAGCAGGCTGGCCGCGGCGGAGACGCCCAGTACTTTGGCGAGTGGGCGAGGCTGGGTGTGGGTCAGGTCGTTCATCGAGGCACCTTGGCGACGGCTAGAGGTTCCACGTGCTCATCGAGAGCAGCAGGACGAAGAAGTTTCCGACGACCGGTATTCCAAGCGCGAATGCGCCGACAGTGAGGGCGATGGCGGCCACGCCGGAGGTGGCGGTGGCCAGCTCGGCCTGTGGCGCGCGGCGGGCGGTGCCGATAGCGGCCGAAAACGCGAGCATGGCCAGCCCGATGCCGTAGAACGCGCTCAACAGGGACAGCGCTGCGGCGGGTCCGATCGCGGTGGGGTCATTGAAGTTGCTGAGCATCTGGACGAACCCAATTAGGGTGCCCAGGACGCCTGTGGCAAGCGACACACCGCCCATCTGCAGGAAGAACGCCGTGGCTTGCTCGAGGGCCGCTTCGCCGCCGCCGCTTAGCAGCGTGCGCCATGGGCGAAAGACGCCCGCGACGCCATGGTTTGCGGTGAGCGCCGCAACGGTGATGCCGCCCACAGTGAGGATTGCTGGCGCGTGCACGAAGTCCAGAAGGCTGCCGCCCAGTAAGGTGGAGGCGGCCACAAGGAGTGCGGCGCCCGTGGCTCCAGCTACGCGAGTGACGGCCCAGGGCTGACGACGGGTGAGCTGGTTCATGGACGCTCCAGCGTGGGGGCTCGGGCGACGCTGAGGGCCGCTGAGAACGCGAACAGCGCCATCCCGAGACCGTAGAGGATGGTGAGGACGGTGACGGCCATCGCCGGGCCAATTGCGCTTGGGTCGGTGAGATTCATCGACATCTGAATACATCCGAGGAGCCCTCCAAGGGTACCCACGCTCAACGACACGCCGCCCATCTGCAGGAAGAAGGCCGTGGCCAGCTCTTGGTCCTCGCGGCCGGCGCCGAATAGGAAGGTATGGAACGGCCGAGTGACGCCGTTAGATCCGTGGCTGAGCACCAGCAGCGCTGCTGTCACACCGACGGCGAATATGAGGGACGGAGCGTCGACAAAGGCCATCACCTGGGCCCCCATACCTACGACCAGAATGGCGGTTGCGCTGGTGAATCCGATCACTCGGGTTAGTGCCCAAGGCTGGTTTTGAGTCAGGGCGTTCATTCAATCCCCACGGCGACAGCGCCCTCTTATAGACCTATCGGATGTTTTGTGCACAGCTTCAACGACATCAGGGATGAGGGAGGAACGGGGATGGGTCGTCCGCGCGAATGTGCCGACGTTAGGGGAGCGCGGCCAGCACGTGGATGTGGCCCGCGGCTTCGGCGACGTCGCGAACGGTTCGGCCATCGGGGGCTTGGACGGCGGTGTTGGCGCCGGCTGCGACCAGCGCGGTGGCCACCTCAGCGGTGCCGGACTGGGCCGAGACCATCAGCGGCGTCCAGCCAAAGCGATCGACGCGATCGAGTCGGCACTTATGTTTCAGCACCGCGCGAATGAGATCCCCCGAGGCGGGGCGGCGCGCCAGCTGGTGCAGGACCGTCTCTTCGCGCTCGGTGGTGCGGCGGTTGGGGCTTGCGCCCGCGTCGAGCAGTACGTTTGTGATCTTAATGTCGCCTTTCTCGCAGGCCATCATCAGGACGGTGAAGCCACGGCTATCGCGCTCGTCGGCGGACGCGCCGCTGGTGATTGCTTGGGTGACTTGATCTGCGTTGCCCGACCGTACGGCGGCGACCAGCTCTTCGTGTGTACTCATGATGACCTCGCGCCATCATCCTCCCACAGATCGAGCGCCTTATCGGTATCCAGCGGCCTGGAGCGTGAATAAGGCCGCATATTGGCCGTCTGCCGCCATCAGATTCTCGTGGGTTCCGTCCTCGATCACCTGACCTTGTTCGAGCACTACGATGCGGTCCGCCATGCGCACGGTCGAGAAGCGGTGGCTGATCAACAGCGCCATCTGTCCCTCGGACATGCTGCGAAGTCGGTCGAAGATCTCGGCCTCGGCCTCGGCGTCCATGGCGCTGGTGGGCTCGTCTAGGACCAGGATATTGGCGTCTTCTCGGATCAGCGCCCGAGACAGCGCCACCTTTTGCCACTGGCCGATGGACAGCTCCCGTCCCTTGGTGAACCAGCGTCCAAGCTGGGTCTGTAGGCCGTCTTCGAAGTCTTTAATAAACGGCAAGGCCATTCCCTTTCGGGCAGCTTTGGTCTGGGCGCTATCGTCCTTGAGTTTGCGAATGTCGCCTACGCCGATGTTCTCGCCCACGGTCAACTGGTACTTAACGAAGTCCTGGAAGATCACGCCAATTCGGGCGCGCAAGGCCTGACTGTCCCACGCCTGTAGATCGAGTCCGTCTAGGGTGATCCGACCCGAGCTGGGGGTGTACAGTCGGGTGAGGAGCTTGATCAGCGTGGTCTTTCCGCTGCCGTTACGACCGACCAACGCCAACTTATCTCCGGGTGAAATCCGAAGAGAGAGGTTGGAAATCGCCGGCGTAGTGGACCCTGGGTAAGTGAAGCTGACGTTTTCGAAGCAGAGACCGTCCTGGGGTTTTGGGCCCTGGAGCTGGGTTCCGTCAAGGCTGCTGACGGGCACATCGAGGAACTCATACAGGTTGGACAGGTAGAGGTTGTCTTCGTACATGCCACCCACGGCGGATAGTATGGCCGAGAACGCTGTTTGACCCTGCTTAAATACCAGCAAATACATGGTCATTTGACCAATGGTGATGGTGGCGGCGATGGCGGTGAGGGCGATCCAACCGTAGGCACCGTAAAGGGCGATTGTGGCCAGTAACCCAAGGGTGTAGCCCCAGAACCCCCGGCGGAGGGTGAGGCTTCGGTCTTCGCCGTACAGCTTGTCGAAGATGGCCTGGTAGCGGTCGACAAAGGTGGGTCCGAGGCCCAAGAGCTGCACTTCTTTGGCATAGTCTTCGCGGGCGACAATCACCTCTAGGTACATCTGCTTTCGCTTCTCTGGAGAGCGCCAGCGAAACAGCTGAAAGGCCTCGCCTGCAAAGCGGGTCTCGGCGATGAACGAGGGGACCGCGGTGATCGACAGCACCAGCACGGCCCACGGCGAGAACTGAAGCAGCAGCGTGCCATAGGTGAACAGCGAGATGCCGTTTTGCACGAGTCCGAACGACTTTTTCACCAGGGCCAGGGGACGGCTGGAGGCCTCGCGGCGGGCGCGGGTCATCTTGTCGTACAGCTCGGCGTCCTCGAAGTGCACCAGGTCGAGGTCGAGCGCCTTGCGGAGGATAAGCACGTTGACGCGATTGCCCAGCTGGGCGCGAAGCAGCTGATTACACACCTCGAGCCCGCGTCGGGTGCCGCTGAGGAACATGATCAGGCCGCCCTCTACGCAGACCCAGGTGACGGCGTCCCACTTGTCGGCTTCGAGGCCGGTCTGGGACGCCAACAGCACGCCGTCGATGATCTGCTTGCCCACCAGCGCGATGCCAGCGGGGATGAGTCCGCCCACGATGGTGAGCACGGCGAGGGCGACGGTGAGCGTCTTGCTGGTCTCCCAGACGAGGGTGGCGGCGGCGCCCGTGTACTGAAAGACGCCGAGGTACTTCTGCAGCCCGGAAGTGGCGGAGGTTGGTTTGGACATTGGGGGTAAGGTTCGCACCAGACGGCCGATGTCAAGGGTCGCTCATCCCAATCAAAATGTGGTCAATCGACGCGACGATTGCAGCCTGCAGTAGTGCGTGGCGTGGTGGTCGTTAACGTGTGTTGCCCCTTCTTGAATCACTTGTCGTTCAAGACATAGAATCGTCTTTTACGGCGGAAACTCGTCTGCTACCGTCTGCGTAAGGCCAGCGCTAGCCCAGCGGACGCACAAAGCGGCGGTCATCCACGTCACCCTGCGTCACTTTTGTTGCAGGAACACACGAACGGGTCTACGAGACTCAAAAGCGAGGGTCTGATGTCGGAAAATAGCTGCTGTGGTCCCAAGACCGAGCCCACCCCAAGCGCTGTCATCCAAGACGCGCTCCGCAACGACGTGCGCGACGCCTATGCCAAGGTCGCCCGCGCCGAGACCGCTGGCGAGGCCACCGGCGAGGCGGGGAGCTGCTGCGGCGTGTCTGACGATAGCGCGATTAATACACTGATCTCCAGTCGTCTTGGTTACTCGAAGGCCGACATGAACTTGGTGCCCTCGGGTGCTGATTTGGGCTTGGGTTGCGGCAACCCCAAGGCTATCGCCGCGCTGAAGGAAGGCGAAGTTGTGGTCGACCTGGGCTCGGGCGCGGGCTTCGACTGCTTCCTGGCGTCCCACGAAGTGGGCAACACCGGTCGGGGCATTGGCGTCGACATGACGCCCGACATGATTAGCAAGGCCCGTGGCAATGCCACCAAGGGCGGCTACGCGAACGTCGAGTTCCGCCTTGGCGAGATCGAGCATCTTCCCGTAGCCGACAGCTCGGTCAACGTGATTATCTCCAACTGCGTGATTAACCTGTCTCCCAACAAGCCCCAGGTGTTCCGCGAGGCCTTCCGCATTCTGCAAAAGGGCGGTCGTCTGGCGATCTCCGACGTGGTGGCCACCATCGAGCTCCCCGAAGAGATGCGGAATGACAAGGCGTTGATCGCCGGTTGCATGGGCAACGCCGCCCTCATCGCCGACCTGGAAACGGCCATGAGCGACGCCGGTTTTGTCGACATCAAGATTGAGCCCAAAGACGACTCCCGGAACTTCATTAAGGACTGGGCGCCGGGCTCTGGCGTTGAGGACTACGTTCTTTCGGCGACCATCGAAGCGGTTCGTCCGTCGGGTTGCTGCTGATCAATCGCCGCGCATCCAACGGGGAGGGGTCCCGCGAAGAAGTTATGGACGTGCCCATGGAAATCCAAGACGACCGCAGCTACACCCACCGCACCTTCGAGGGGCTGCAGCTCAGCGAGCACGCCATTCGGCGGGCGGAGTTCGAGCAGGTGGTGTTTAAGGACTGCCGGTTTGCTGGCGTCACCTGGGTGGGCTGTCAGCTGTCGAACTGCCGCTTTGTCGACTGTGAGCTGACCACCGTGAAGCTGGGCGGAAGCACCTTTAACGAGGTGCGGTTCGAGCGCTGTCGAATGATGGGCATCAACTTCGCCGACTTGGCGCGGGTCATTCTGGATGTGGGTTTTCGCGAGTGTTTGATGGACTATGCGTGTTTTGCAGGCTTGCAGTTGGCGCGCACCGAGTTCATAGATTGTCGGCTCCGAGATGCCGATTTTTCGAATGCTCAGCTCGAGCGGACGGTGTTTGGGGGGAGTGACCTGGCTGGGGCGAACTTCAACCATGCCGCCTTGCTGCGGGCCGACCTGCGCGGCGCCAAAAACCTCAGCTTCGATCCGACGCTGGTTCGTTTGGGTCGGACTCGCGTCGATCTCGACGCGTTGGTGGCGATCGGTGCCCAGCTGGGGCTCGACGTGGGGATGAGCTAGCTCCAGCGGGGTTTGGACCGAAACTAGCCCCGAGGCCTGCGAACCGCCCACTGGTAGTTGACCGTCGCCACTTCGGCGTCGTCGACGTCAAAGCGAACTTCGACGTCGAAGTCGGCTTTTCCGCTCTCGTTGTAGGCCGCGCGCACCTGCTTAGGGCTCCTTGACGATGGAGGGCGTCTTAATCCGCTGGATCGTTGTTGCGGCTCATGGCGGGGTAATTCGGCTCAGGGTAGCCAGCCGCAGCGACCTCCTCCTCGGCGGGAACCTCGGGGTCGCGGATCACCCGTAGACCCTTCGGCGGGGACACCACAGACAGCGCCACGGCTTGGTCTCCCACGGTGGCTCGAGGACAGGCGGAACTGTCCAGACAGGGGACAGATGGACTGGGCCACCCAAGATTCAAGGCCAGTGGGACGATGATCGGACAGGCCGTGCCCGTCCACCTGATGCAGGCCCAGCGGGTTCTGATTGAGCACCCGCGCCGAGAGCTGGTAGCCGCTCACGCCCTTCCTGGGGCGCCAGTCGGAGTGACCCATCCACACGCCCACAATCCAGTCAGTCGGCTGTGGTCCGCCGAGCTGCTGCGCAAACCGTCCGCTAACGGCGCCGCTTCGAGGGTGCGTAGCGGGCTCAGCACGCCGTCACCGAGGGGTCGTACACCAGCTTGGCCACTGCGCTAGGCTGAACGAAATGAACGGTCGAGGTGGCTTTTGAGCGGAAGTAGAAGTCGTAGCGGCCCTTGAGAAGCTGCTGGATGAGCGAATCCAGGACGGCTTCGATCAATGGGACGCCAACCGGCTCAGGCCAGCGGCCGAGATCTGGCTGGCTGGCTTGGACCATCTGTTCGACAACTTCGCCGGTTTGATCTCCTTGCTTGACGGGTTGGGTGAGTTCGATGTTCAGCTGAACAACATCGGGCTTCACGAAACGGCCGTGCACCAACGCCATGCATCGTCGGTACGGTGTCAGATGCCTTTGCGGATCTGGTTCACCAGCTCTAGTACAACCTGATCGCCCTTGGCTTCGACTTCGATGATCTTGGTCACCGGCTTAAGGATACCGGCGTCTTTGGCGGCATAGAGCGTGGTGCGGATGGCGCTGGCGACGCCCTTTTCAGAGACACCCTTGGCGGGCATGCGAGAGGCGAGCTGGGCTGAGATAGCGGTGAATTGCGGACCGTCTTGTGGGGACATGGGAGGGCTCCTGGCGAGCGAGAAGGGAGGGGGAGAGGCGACGAGGGGACCCTCGTCTGTGCAGTATAGCATTTTTGGTTTTCGATGGGGCCCGCAATTGGGCGTCCGATGAACGGGCATGGGTCATGCGCGAAGATCTGGCAAGAATCTGCTTCAAGCGCTGCCGAAGGGGGAGGTGGAACACGGTCCGCGGCGTCAGCGCCGTCACGATGGCGACCTCCGAGTACTGGAGCTGGCCGCCTGGCCGGCCACAAGGGGGGCATTCTAATTCTCCCCGCTGCCGAAGCGACCTCTCATACGGAGCCCTGTTCATCACACGGTACGTCGTCTTGTACCGCGGAGTAACCCTGCTCTTTGTTCTGGCCGACCTCTCTTTCCCCCGACTTCCATATCGACAACCCGTTGTGCACGCCCCGGCCGGGGGCAACCCGAGCCGTGCACCAACGCCGGTCGACACCGGAGAGCATGGATCATCAGAAAGCGAAGGAGGTTTAGAAACTACTTCAAATCGACAGTCAGGAGATAAGAACCGGCCTTCTCGATACCGTCACCCGTATAGGTGTCCAGAACGAGCCAATACCGACCGGGCTTCACGTCAATCGCCAGCTCGGAGTTGTCACGGGCGATACAGGACGACGGATGGGCTTCGGAGAGCAGGTGCACATCTACGTCGATGCCGTCTTCAAGGTCTTCTTCGATAGACGCAAATAGTTGACCCGCGCGGGGGACGTCCACTGCGTACCAAAACTCTGGACCGTCTTCACGGATTCCAGGACTGCAGGCATAGGTGTTGGCACGCCGCGTGGTGGACGAAGCGGTATTGCGCTCATCCTGAAACGGGAAGCTGTCAATGAGGATGTCGTCGGGCTGGAGAGGCGACGCCTCAATGCGGGGTGGCGTAGCAGGGTCTATCTGTGGTGTCTGCACAACGTCGTATCGCTCGTCTACACCAGGCGAAGGCTCAGCGGCGGGCAGCGCCTGCCGTGCCGGGGCTGTGATCTGCTGTTCAGGAGCAACTTTGGTATCGTCCATTGCCAAGTATAGGACAGTGAGGAGCACCACGGTCAGCAGCTGCGCGGTCGAGGCCAGAGCATAGAGCCGGCGACGACGGCCGTGGATCTGAGCTGCCTGTGTCGTCGCCACGACGAGTGCAGATGGCGTCTGAAGCAGGGTGCGCGTAGAGAGCGCCGCCTGAAGAGACGCGATGCGACGATTGAGGTCTCGAAGGTCGGTTGAGTGCCGTCGCTGTGGTCGCACGCGCGTCTTCCGACGCTCCACATCTGCAGAAAGTGGGTTTTTATTAGGGGGTGGGCCAGTATCAGGCATGGGTTCATCCGGCGCGGAGGAGCCAGATCAACAGGGAAGCTCCTCCCAAGCAGGAGACAGTAAACGCGATGAAGACCGCAATAGACGTTGGCCCCCCGAGGCGATACCACTTGTTTGATGGGGTGGAAGGTTCCTTGGGAACCTTGGCCAAAACATCGGGCACCACATCCGTGACCTGAGAGGGGTTTTCATCTCTTTTGTCGTCCATGCTTGCTTCTATCGCGTTCGGCAAGGCGTCAGAACCAGCCGGAATACGTGGCAGAAGCTCTCCGTTCGCGAAGTTCCGGCGGAGGCCCTGAGAGGGCACTTCTTGGCGAAGCGTGATGTCGTCGCCGTGTGCTTCTGCAAGATCGATGAGAAATTCTCCCGCATTTTGGTACCGATCGGAGGGGTCGAAAGCCAACGCCTTGCGAAGCACGCGCTCAAGCGCATTGTCCATGAGGTGCGTTGGTATTTTCAGATTACCCTTCATGTGGCTGCGAAAACATTCTTTCGCCTTTTTGGAGTCGACGACGGCCGTTCCACTGATCGCTTCGCAAAACACCAAGGCCATTTGGTAGACATCGAGCGTTGGGGCTACGATGTGATCAATCAAATACTCCGGCGCCGCGTAGCGAGGGGTGCCTACAAAAGACCCATCACCGCCTAAGTCGCTCACCCGTACGGCGATGCCGAAGTCGACCACCACCAAAGACGTGTCGAAATTGGCCTCGCACAGAAAGAGGTTGGACGGCTTCAGGTCTTTGTGGACCACGCCTTGTGCATGGGCCGCGCTAAGGGCCTCCAACGCTCCAAGAAACAAGGGCACCGCCTCTTCGATCAGCATGGGACCAAATTTCCGAATGTGCTGGTGAAGGTTCCGTCCTCTTAGGAGCTCCATGACGATGTAGGGGTTCCCTGACTCTGGCACCAGGCCAAAGTCTTGGATGGCAACGATGTTTGGATGCTGCACGCGCGTTGCCAGAAGCAGTTCATTGAAGAAGCGTTTGCGAAGTGCCGAGAGGTCTTCGTGCCCCAGATCGATGAGCTTGATGGCTACGCATTCGCCGGTTTCCTTCTGAAGCGCCTTGAACACAGACGCCATGCCGCCGACACCGATGCGCTGCTGAATCTCGTAGACTCCATCGATGACCGACCCGATTTCGAGCTGGGTGTGCATCAAGGCCATTTCGACCGACCTATAAGAAGATGGACGCCATGAAGACGCAGATGAGAAGTAGAGTAAGGAGCTGAGAGCCCGCAATCACGGCGAGGCTCACGCGGTCCGCGAAACTTCCCCGCATGCTCTGTTGAACAGCGGCCATGATCGCCGCCGCATCCGCGTCTTGGCGAAGCTTGATCTGCTCCAAGACCTTGTTCTGACCTAGTATCTCCTCTTCGAGCTGTTCAATGATGGCCAGCGCGGACGCCAGACCATCTTGGGACGTCGAGGGCTCTTGTGCCGGTTGCTCCTGCACCGCGGCTGTCCGCCCAATTTGCTCATCTTTGTATGGCCTGGATACCGCTGGGGGCGGTTGGGTCGGGCGTGGTCGGGTCGGGCGTGGTTGGATCGGGGGTGGCTCGACGAAGGGATGTATGAGCGTGACGTCTTCGGGCTCGAAATCGTCATCGGCCTCTGCAGGCGAGGTCGGCGCGACCTGGAGTGTGATGAGCAGCTCGCGTACCGTTGTCAGTGGCGCTGGGAGCTTCTTGGAAGGGGAGCGGCGCACGGACACGACGAAATAGACCCCAGGATCGGCGAGAAGGCTGGCGATGGCCAGCATGCCGTCGTCTTTGATCTGGGTCGTCTTGGCCATCAGAACTTGGCCGGCCTTGAGCAGCATGCCACCATGTGGGGAGGTGCTCGAACGAAAGCTCAACTGCATCAACTGTCTGGACAAGGCGACGACTTCGAGCACCTCTTCGAGACCAAAGTCCTCGAATGAGCCCTCGAGGACAATGTCGAGGCGCTTGGCGTCTTTGCGCGGCTGCTGGGACCGTAGCAGCAGGTCTGCGATGGTCCCAAGAGGCTCGGGAAGAGGGCTCTGGGCCGCCGACTGACGCGTCACCGTGAAGTGGGTTCCATGTGCCGAGAACAGTCGGGAGAAGCCGTCCAGCGCCTGCGCATCGCCTGCATGGCAGTTCAGTACCATGCCCGCCTTCACTTCGAGTATCCCCACCTCGGTGTCGTGGTCTAGGCACCGCAGGATCAGGCGCTGCCTGCACATGGCGATGACATCGAGAACGTCCTGGAAGGAGAAGCGCTCAAAATCTCCAGAGAGAATCAGGTCGGAGGGACGGGTCTCGATGGGTGGGACACGGACTTCGGCGACGCTTGTCGTAGGTTTCTGCGCGTTCTTGTACAGCAGAGGCAGCATTCCGAGCGAGGGCTTAGAGGAGCTGGGGGTCTGGGAGCGATAGACGACGAAGCGACTGGCGGGGTGATTCACGAGGGTGTTGAACGCCTCGATTCCGCGTTCGCTCGCCACCTGAGCGTGGAGAACGTGTCCCGCTTTGAGGACCAAGAGGCCCGCAGGTGTCTCGTCATCGAAGAAGAGGACCTCTAAGGTTTGACGGCCCAGGCTGGCAACATCGAACACATCGCTAAGGGAAATGTCCGAGAACAGACCTCGCATCATGATGTGGTGGTCCTCGCGCACGACAGGCAGCTCGGCTGAATGTTGATCGGCGAGGGTGGCCTGGGCGATCAGATCTGGCAGCAGCCCCAGAGATTCGCCGAGCTTATGCCCGGTACGCATGACAACCCTGAACCGGGTTCCGTGGTCCTTATACAGAGACAAGAAAGCGTCCAGACCCTGTTGCTCGGGCCGGAGCCGCTGCGCATCCAGCAGGCACCCGGACTTCGCGACGATGGCCCCCAGGACGCCTGTAGAATCCGAGAGCACAACCTCGAGCACCTTTCGAGACAGTCCGACGACCTGAAGGACTTCGAGGAGGTTCGTCTCGTCGAAGTTGCCTTCCAGGACGACGTTGCGGCGGTCGTTGTCCTCGGCGGACTTGTGGGCGCTTTGAGCGCGAGCGGCGGCGACAAGGCTGCCAATCGTGCCCATAGAAGAACGATTCTCTAGGGGCCGTCCGACTCTGGACACGATGAAGGCGTCCCAGGGTCGACCATAGATTTCTAGAAAAGCACCGTTTCCGCTAAGTTCTCCCAATGTTGCGTCGAGAACCTGACCTGCTTTGCAGTCGATTTGGCCCACGTCGCCATTTTCTTGCGTGAGCACCAGGGTCATAAGCTGGCGTGACAACGAAACGACTTCGAGTACTTCATCAAGGGAGAAGTCCACAAACGTGCCATCGATGACGACTGACGTGCGACCCGTGGACGGCTCGCTGGAGGGGTCTCGGGCTTCGCGGATCAACTCGGCCAACGTGCCGATGGCGCGCATGTGTTCGGGCGCCCGCCGTGTGTAGACCTTGAAATCAGAAGAAGCGCCTTTGTAGAGCCCAAAGAAGGCGGGCTTTCCGGTTTTACCGGGCACTTGCTCGGCGGTGAGTACCTGTCCTGCTTTGACCATAATCTTTCCGGCCGCGCGGGCCTCATCCGAGAAAACCACCTCCATACATTGTCGGGAGATCCCCACGACCTCGAAGACCTCTGCCTTGGTGATGTTGTCGAAGCTACCTTCGATCACCAGCGATTTCTTGAGTTCCATTCTCATCTCCAACGTCTAGACCGATCTTGCTAGTGGACCCTGCCCAGGTTCATCTCAACTCTTGCAGCCTTACCGCCGAGCTTCATTGTGGTAGCCAAGACGCCATAGAGGTGTGTCCATGCAGCCCTCACATCGTCTGTGAACGCCTGCCCGAGTCCTTGGTCTAGTGTCCAAAGAAGTGCCTCGCCCACGGAGTCATAGGACTCATCTGGAATTTTGTAGAGCGTCGTGTGCCTGCGCCCCATGGCGAGCACCACCAGAGCCAAGTCGTCTTCGGGATCGATCTCGACCTCCCACTCGTCTTGCATCCAGTCCATAGACTTGACGATGAACTGAAGCATGGTGACCAATTTGCGTTTCTGGGCACCCATGTCGTCGGGAAAGAGCGCCTTGTAGTGAGGGCCCAACTCAAACAGACGGCCGTAAAACAGGTCGGAGGCTGTCTCGGCGATAGGCACGACAAGCCTCCAACTGTTTACGATCAGTTTCTTCTCTTCATCGGTCAGCATTGAATC
>JAACDH010000413.1 GCA_009936995.1 Rhodobacterales bacterium | reverse complement strand
GGGCCCACCCGGAACCGGCTCACATCGCCGTAGGCGCGGTGTAAATAGGCGATGTACTCTGCGGGACTCTCCTTGAAGTCGAGGGTACTGCCCAACAAAAAGTCGCCTCGAGGTCCCGGCGCGGTCTTCGGTTCGGTCATCGGCTCTCCTCAGCTGAAACCATGTTGACACTTGTCAGCGGAATGTTCAATGACACACGTCAGTGAATGGATGAAATGCCGAAAAACGCTGAACTGGGCTATGGGGTTTTCCAAGGAGTTCCGCCGATGAGTGAGCTGATTTCAACGGATCCGTCAAACGGCAAAGAAGTAGGTCGTGTGGTGATGACGGACGTGGAGGCCATCGCGGAGATGGTTGCGGTAGCCCGAGTTGCACAGGTGGGCTGGGCCGCGCTGTCCTTCGCAGAGCGGGCGTTGATCTTGAACCGCGCGGGTGCCCTTTTGGTAGAGCGGGCCGAGGCCATCGGCGCGCTGGGCTCTCAAGAGATGGGCAAGCCCCTCGGCGAGTGTCAGGGCGAGGCCAAGTACGCGGCCGGATTGTTCGCCACCGATCTCGAAGAGATGCGCGAGGCCTACGCTGACGTGGTCACCGAGAACAAGCGCGTTCGCACGACGGTGGTGCGCGACCCCCACGGCGTGGCGGTGTGTATCGCGCCTTGGAACTTCCCGATTCTGATGCCGCACACGCAAGTATTACCAGCCTTAGCGGCTGGAAATGCGGTGCTATTTAAGCCGTCCGAGCGCGCTCCGCTCACCGGCCAAGCCTACGCCGATGCGCTGCTCGAAGTGCTGCCCGAGGGTGGCATGCAAGTCGTCCACGGTGCCGGCGACCAAGGCAAAGCGCTGGTAGAGGCCGACGTCGACCTGGTGGTGTTCACCGGGTCCCGAGCGGCTGGAGTGCACATCCTCAACCAGGCCGGAAAAGACCTGAAGCGGGTGATTCTGGAGCTTGGCGGTAAAGATCCAATGATCGTTCTCGACGGAGCGAACCTCGACAAGGCGGCGGTCTTTGCGGCCCGGAACAGCTTTGGAAACGCGGGCCAGGTGTGCGTGAGCACCGAGCGAATTTATGTGGCCGACGCGGTCCACGACGCCTTTGTGGCCAAGCTCATCGAGGCGGCCAAGACCACCGAAATCGGTCCGATGGTCGACGCTCGTCAGAAGGCCCATGTGGTGGCCCAGCTCGAACGCGCCGACGCCCAGGGGGCGGTGGTGGCGTGGCGTGGCGAGCGAAACGATGGCAATTATTTGGCGCCCGTGGTGCTCACCGGCATGGGACACCACATGGAGATGGCCCACGACGAGACTTTTGGTCCGTTGGCCTGTGTGTTTCGGGTGACGAGCGACGCCGAGGCGGTGCGCCTGGCCAACGACACCGTCTACGGACTCGGTGCGGTGGTCTTTGGCGAGTCAGTTCACGCACGTCAGGTTGCCCGTCAGCTGAAGGCCGGGATGATCGGCGTGAATCAGGGCCTCACCAGCACAGGCGGCACCCCTTGGGTGGGCGCCGGTCAGAGTGGTTATGGCTTTCACAGCGGGGTCGAGGGACACCGCCAATTCGCCCAAGTACGGGTGCTCAACGAGCGGCGCTAGATGCTTCGATTCCGCGATGTAACGGATCAACCGGGTATGGTGGCCCGGGCGCCCCTACCCGAACTCGCGCCGCGGTTCGAGGCCATTGGCTTTGTGCGAGTGGGTCTGGTGAAGTCGGAGGCGCCAGAAATCACACACATCGCAGAATTGTACGAAGAGCCAGATCGTAGCTGGTTTATTCGGAATTCGAAGTTGCCGAGTACGGTGATGCACAGCCCCACCCAAGACACCTTCCTGGACTATAGTCCGTGGTACGGTGGCGAACCGTCCATGCGATTACGTAGTTTCTTGGCCGATGGTTCGCTCTGTGAGACCGTTCGGGCCATCGAACGAATCCCCATTCATGTGCAGCAAGCGTGGTTTGGTGAGACGGGGCTTCGACGGCAGATGCGGGGTCATGTGCCCAGCGGCGGCCGATCGAAACGTCGGGTTCATACGATGGAACCTTCGGAACTCTGGGACGCCCACCAGCGGCACTTGGCCGATTTCTCTGCTTTTCGCGATGCGGCGCCAGCGGTACACCACTCGATCGAGGACTACATCGCGTTGGCGGGCCAGTCCATCGACCACAATGGCGAGAGCCTGAAGGCGGCGGGCGAGCTTTCGCTTCAGCTGATGCTCTACTACGGCGCGGTCGTGACCTTGGTGGCGATCCCGGTATTTCTGTTGCGCGGTTCGCTGGGGGCCACCCTGTGGTTGCTGGGCAATGTGGCGCTGTTCGCCACATCGGGTCCACGACTGGCCCATCAGCTTGGCCGTTGGTTTGAGCCCGGCAACACGCCAGAATTCCTCACGCCCAGCGTCACTCGCGCCCGTAGCTTAAAGCTACTCAACGGCATGGTCAGGGCGATGATTTTTGTGGTCACCTTTGCCGCGCTCACGCCGCCGACCGCTACGGCGCTGTTGTTGAACATGGACGGGCCCAGACGCTTTACGCCGACCGCTGCGAATGAGGATGAGCGGCTCCTAGGCCAGCAGATGCTCGCGCGGGTGCCCGAGTTGTCCAGCGACGGCGGATTGGCCCGAATCTGGACCGAGCAGGGCCGTATCGTGGTCTCCGACCCGGCACATGTGGCCGTTCGCTCGGTCAAAGAAGACGGTCCAACTTTGGTGATCAGCGCCCGCCACGGAGACGCAGGCGACCTACCTACGTTGGCCCTGCTGGCCGAACTGCCTGCGCTATTGGACGTCGCTGACGTGCCATTTAGTTGGGTCGTAGAGGCCCGAATCGCTGAGGCCCCGCTGGAACGAGGGGACGCGCAGTTGTGGATCGACGATGTTGCCATGACGGTATCGAACGGCGGATTTTGGCCGGTAGATGTGCTGTTCGCGGCGCCCGGAACTCAGCTGCTCGTCCACGGCGCGTGGCGTGATGATGACGTGATTCGGGCATTGGTGACCGGCCTTCAAGGCGGGAGACTTCATGTTCGAGGGGCGCTTCGTCCCGCCATGACCTCGGAATCGGCGGTCCCTACAGCGCATCTGCGCACTGGTGGCGTATGGAATCGCGGCTCGGTCGCGGAGGTTGACGCAGCAGCACTGGGGCGCACGGCGCAGGCAGTCACATCGTCGATTCAGCGCTTTCCGCTTGCTCAGGTCATCACACCCGCATCTCCGTCTCTGTGGATATACGCCTTCATCGCCGTGGTCTTGGCGGTTACGGGGCGAATGTTCTGGCGGCTGTTTCGCGGTCCCGAGAAGACCGAAGCCGAGCTCGATGAGGCGTGGAACCGGGGCCACGGGTCGGCGGTGCTAGGCGATGCGGCCGCGAAGGGCCAGGACTGGGTAGACCAGGGCGATGCAGATGGGTTTGCCGATTTTGTAGGTGGGCTGCCAGCAGAGGACCGGGCGGTTTGGATCATGATCTTCGCCCATCAATTCACCCCGGAGACCCTGGATTTACGGTGTGAAGAGGCCCCTGATGACGCGGTTGCGTTTCATTTGCGGGGCCACGCGCGGCTGCGGTGGGCGTGGAAGGCCCGCACTCATGCTTGGGCTGACGAGGTGAGCAGGAAGCAACTTGAGGCGTTTGAGGCACAGCTTCCGCTGGCCCTAGATGATCTGAATACCGCGGCCCGGCTAGACGTTACGGATGCCACGATACTGGCCGACACCCTGTTGGCTCTGAAGGGCCAAGACGCGCCCATCCGTCAGCTCCAGGCCTGTTTTGACGAGGGGTTGTCACGCGATTCAACAAGCTTTGCTCTTTATAATTCGATGATGGTTGCGGTAAGCGCGAAGTGGACCGGCAGCAACAGCCAGATGTATGCCCTAGCCCGTCGGGCCACCAAGAACGGTCCCGCCGGAAGTCCACTGCACGCGCTCATTGTGCTGGCGCATGTCGAGCGTTGGGTGGCCCTTTGCTACGAGGACGTCGAGGACGCAGACGACTACCCAAGCTCGCCCTTCGTCGTCAACGAAATCACGACCGCCTACAACGCTTTTTCCGACCATGCAGGTACCCAACCGAGTGATCTGCTCGCCTGGAATGCCTTCGCGATGATGTTCGACCAAGCGGGAAAGTCGGCCGAGGCCCAGCGCTGTTTCAAGGCCATTGATGGGCGATATACCGAGGTTCCCTGGTGCGATCTAGGCGACCCCGGCGAGTGCTTCCGCGACGCACAGAAGCGGGCGGAACAAGACACATGAGGCGATCACAATGACACCATCCATTCATGCGTCGTGGACCGACGCCATCTTCGCTTGCGCCTGCCTCCTTGGGGTCTGGACCAGCGCCGGCCGAAATCCCCGCCGCTGGATGGCGGCCTCAGGATTTTTGCTGGTTGGAACTGCCGCTTCGGTAGGCACCTTCCGGCTGGGAGGCGTGACTGAGCTGGCGACCCTGCACGACAGCTTGTCGGCCTGGGCCGGTCTGGTCGGCATACCCCTGCTGGGTGCCGGCGTGATGGCGTCTCGCGTTACGAACGACGTACGCGAGCGGATCCAGTCGCGGGTTGCGGTGCTGGCCGTGGTGCTCACCAGCGTCGTTTTTCTGGCCGATGCCCAGGTTCAAGACCAGCTCCGCACCTTAGTGGCCGGTGGCGCCATGGTCGGGGCCACGCTGGCGTCGCTGCGGAGAAAGGACTGGCCCGGCGCGCTGGGGGCCGTGGGGGTGATTGTGGCGGGACTGGTGATCTCGGGTGAGGGCCTGTGGGTCGGATTCCCGCGATATGGCTGGTTTCACTTAGCGATGGCGGCGTCGATGGTGGCCATAGGCCGGGTGACTCGGCCCCATTAGATCCGGTCCAACTCCAGCTCCCCGCGAACCCCAATACCCGACGCGCCCAACACACAGTCGCCGTCCATCGTGTCGCCCTTAATGACTGCTTCTACGCTGAAGGTGACGGGGACAAGATCTTGATCGACGTCGATGCTGAACGCGACATCCTTGCCCTTTCGGGTGCCCATGAGGTCGAATTCCTGCGGTTCGGCGTATCCCCCGGTGACGTCGAACCAGGCCACGCCTTCAATCTCCTTCTTCTCGTCGCTGTCGATGTCGAAGTCCATCTCGAAATCGTAGGCCACGCCTAGCGAGTCGATCTGACAGGTGCCTTCCCAGTGGCCCACGGTGTCGTGGCTGAAAAAGAGACAGCCGCCGCTGGCGAAAGCGAGCGACAGTAGGAGTAGTTTTCTCATGATGATTCTCGCTTAGGACGGTCGGAATCGTTTGCGAATGCCCGCGGTCTGGCCTTGGGCGGCGTCGATGAGGAGGCCTTCGAGGCCCCGGATGTCGCCGGCGAGCTGCTGAGCGACAGCCATCTGGATCCGTGCGTGTACGTCCCCGTGCAGCTGGAACAGCGCGTTGAACGGCGCGCGGCTCAATCGGGCCGTGGTGACCTCGGTCTTTGCCGTGTAAGTAGCGCTGCGGCGGCCGTCATCGAGGAAGCTGATCAGCCCGAAGAACTGGCCTTCGCGCATCATCCGCAGCTTGGTGTCGGCTTTTGTATGGATCTTTGCGCTGACAGTGACCGTGCCTTCGAGGATGAGGTACAGGTGGCTGTTGACCGCAGCTCCGCGCTCGCCTTCGCTCAAGAAGACGTGCTGGGGTGGGTTCTTCTCCACGGCCATGATGCCTTGGAGGATGTCGAGGTCGCTCTTGGAGAGGGCGTCGAAGAGGGCAAACTCCGAGAGATCTAAGTCCATCATAACTGGGCCTCCGAGCACAACAACCAGCCCATGGCTCGGTTAACCCATGCCGTGTTCTGGGCGACAGGTTCCGACGCGTTGTCGTTGTTGACCGCTTGGAAGATAACGGCGGTGCTGTGGCGTAATCGCGCAGCTAGTTCGCGGGTGACGCGCATTAAGACCGCACTAGCGATGTCTGGGGCTTGATTCTGCAGTTCCACCAATTGGTCATGGGAAAGCACCAGCAGGGTGGAGACCCTTTGGGCGGTGATGGTGGCGGTAGCGGTACCTTGGTCGATGACGCAGACGTCGCCCAACCATTGGCCTGGGTGAATGGTGCCAAGCGAGATGTTGGAGCCAGCCACCTGGCGACTGGCTTCGAGCTGACCGCCCATGACGAGGTATAGATCGTCGTGGTGCACGCCCTCTTGCAGCAGATCGGTGCCGGCGGAGACCTCGATGACCCTGGTGAATGGCAAGAGTCGCTCGGAATATTGGCCCAAAACCTCAGTCACTTGTGCCCAATGTTCGGGCGTGATTTTACTCTTTTTCTGTAGGTTTGTGGGCATGGCTCTACCCTAACACCGAGAAGGACTAGGCGATCAGTCCCTGACGTCGGAGCTCTCGGAGAACCAGATCTTCGACGGGCTGTGACGTGAGCAGTCGGGTGTATCCCGCACCTAGTTTCCGACAGGTGAGGGCCATCTCGTCGGACCAGGCATGCACGGTGGCTTCGTACTGGTCAAGCACTTCTTCGTCGACGGTCACCGACATCTCTTCGCCCGATTCAGCGTCGACCAGCACCAAGTCGCCGTCGAGGGCGGGCCGGATGTCGGAGGGAGAAAGAATGTGGAAAACGTGCAGCTCGTAGCCTCGTGCGGCCAGACGCTTCAGCGCGGCATCGGGGCCTTGGGGGTACAAAAAGTCGGTGAACAGGAGCGCCACACCGCTGCCCTGATGACGAGGAAAGCGCTCCAGAGCTTTCTCGGGGTCGGAGTTACCGCCGGGGTGAATCGACTCGAGGGTCTGGAAGATCTTGGCGGCGTTTCCCCGACCTCGTCTGGGTGGCGTGTAGGCGGCCAGGGCGTCGGTGAGCGCGGCCACGCTGACCCGGTCGGAGCCATTTAGGGCCACCCAGGACAGGGCGGCGGCGACCTTGCGCGCGTAGTCGACCTTCTCGCCGTCCATGCTGCCGCTGGCGTCGATCAGGATCTGCACGACTCGGTCGTCTTCGGCCTCGAAGAGCTTGATCCACAAGGTGTCGAGACGGCCGTAGAGGTGCCAGTCGAGGAAGCGCAGATCGTCGCCGGGCGCGTAGGGACGATGGTCGGCGAACTCTTGGGACTGACCACGTCGGGTGGACCGCCGGGTGCCGCCAGAGAGACCCGCGCCGCGCTGTCGGGACCGGATGCCCAGGGCGGACAGGCGCTTCATGAATTCAGGGGAGAGGAGGGGCAACTAAGCGCGCAGCTCGTCGGCGACCCGACCTTCGACCTCGGGGACTTGGTCTAAGATTTTGGCGATGAGTTGGTCGGGGGAGATGTCGTCGGCTTCGGCCTCGAACGACAGACCTAGGCGGTGTCGAAGGGCCGGCTTGGCGACGGCGCGCACATCGGCGATGGAGGCGTGGCGTCGACCGGCCAATAGGGCGCGAACCCGGGCGCCGAGGATGAGCGTTTGGCCGCCGCGGGGAGAGGCACCGTAGCGGAGGTACTGCTTGGCGACCTGGGTTCCACCCGGCAGATCGGGATGTGTGCCCAGCACCAGCCGCATGGCGTAGCGCATGACCTCGGGGGCGACGACGACGTCGCGGACGATCCGCCGCATCTGCATCAACTCGTCTAGGCTGAGCACGGATTGCACGGTAGGATGGGTGTTTCCGGTGGTCCGAACCATGACCTCGACCAGATCGTCGATGGACGGGAAGGGCACGTGGACTTTGAAGAAGAACCGGTCCAGCTGGGCCTCGGGCAGTGGATAGGTGCCTTCCATCTCGAGCGGGTTCTGGGTGGCCATGACGAAGAAGGGCTGGGGCAGCAGGCGACGTACGCCGCTGAGCGTCACCTGACGTTCTTGCATGGCTTCGAGTAAGGCGGACTGAGTTTTCGGGGTGGCACGGTTGATCTCGTCGGCGAGCAAGATCTGCGTAAACACGGGGCCCTCGATGAAGCGCATGGTGCGCTTGCCCTGGTCGTCTTCGTCGAGGATGTGGGTGCCGAGGATGTCTGCGGGCATCAGGTCGGGGGTGAACTGGATACGACGCCAGTCCAGGCCCGAACAGTTGGAGAGCGTACTGACCAGCAGCGTTTTACCGAGGCCGGGCACCCCTTCGAGGAGCACATGACCGTCGGCGACCAGGCAGATGAGCACTTCTTCGATGACCTGCTTTTGGCCCACCAACACCTTGCCCACCTCTGTGCGGAGTCGGTCGATTCGGTCGCCAAACCAGGTCAGATCTGCGTCGGACATTCATTCACTCCATCTGATCGAAATACTGCTTCACGGCGTCGCGATAGCCAGGGGGGATTTGCTCGCTAGAGATAGCCTCGGCGGCGGCTTCTCGGTAGGTTTCGGGTAACTGTATTTTTCGGGAGTCCGAGGACTCTTCGCTGTTGGTGAGTCGGGTGCTGAGGGTGTCGATGCGGCCGGAGTCGTCCAGGTCGCTGGGCGCCGAGGCGAGCAGGCTGTTGGCGTTCTCCACACGCAGTCCTTTGTACATCCGCTCGAAGTCGTCGATGACCTGGCCCTCGTCTTTTCGCTAGCCCTCGGTGGATTCGTGGCCTCCTTCGGAGAGCGTGGTCTTGTCGAACTCGCCCTCGTCTTCCCAGGTGTGGCCTTCCCCGGCGCCGTCACCTACCGCGGCGACCTGATCCAGACCTTGGGACGCTTGCCCTTCACCCTGCCCATCCCCTTCGCCCTGACCTTCGCCTCCCTCCTGGCCTTCGCCTTCGCCCTGTTCAACACCGGGTTCACCGCCCATGCGCTGGCGGCTAGACTCAAGGGCACTGTTCATCTCTTGGGACTTGTCGAGGGCCTCCTTGTCGCGCTGAAGCTGTTCGCCTGCTTGTCGGGCTTGGTCCAGACTCTGCGCCAGAGAGTTGGCTTCGGATTGGGACAGTCCCTGCTCGCTTTCGGGGTCTTCTTGACCTTCGCCGGGCTGCCCTTGTTCGCCCTGTTGGACGGATTGCGCTGCCTGCTGCATGGCTTCGCCGGCTTGCTGCATCTGCGGGTCGGCGCTGTTGGACATCGCCTCGCCGGCTTGTTGCATGGCCTCGGCGGTTTGCTGCCGCTGCTCGGGGGAGGCTTGGCTGAGGGCATCGCTGAGGTCGCGGGCGGCATCGGCGGCGGCGCTGAGGTCGTTTTGAGCGAGCGCGTCGGCGAGCTGGTTGGCTGTGGATTCATCGAGCGCCTTGGCGGCGTCTTCGAGGTTTTCGAGGACGTCTTTTTGTTTGGCTAACTGGTCCTCGAACGCTGACAGCAGGTCTTGGAGATTGTTCAGGCGGTCTAGCGCCTCTTCCTGGGACAGCTCGTCGCCGGTCATCTCGGCGGCTAGCTCGGACACTTCGCGGACGAGGTTGTTGGGCAGGACGGGGTTATCTTCGTCGAGGGTCGCGTCGAGTCGTTCGGCCAGCCGTGCGCCTTCGCGGGCCACCAGCTTGTCGGATTTTACGGCGTTGAGCGCCAGGGCGGGCTGCCAGGCGGGTGCGATGAGGCCCGCGAGTGCGAGCGCCAGGAGGCCACCAGCCCAGGGCGAGCGGCGGGGTACTTGAATGGGCAGCGAGCGGCGGATTCGGGCCGGATCGACCTTCTGGAGTTGGTCGAGGATGGCGTTGCGGACGGTCTCGGGCGGCTGCTTGCTGAGCCACTCGGAGGTGACCAAGAGCTCATCGGTGTGGAGAACCCGGTCGAGGAGTAGTGCCGTCTCGCGGCGATCGAGGGCGCCCCGCCATCCGCCGATAGCCCCACCGATGGCGACGGATCCGATCACGACGACGGCGCTAAGGGGCAGCGCGAGGTCGGCGTTGAGGAGTCCCACCTGGCGAGTAATGGCGAGGACCAGTGCACCGGTGGTACCGACCCACAGGCCGATGGATCCGCCACGGACAACCCGTCGCATCATCAAGCGACGTCGTGCGAAGTCTAGGGCTGCGTCAAGTGACTCGTGAGGCATACGTCAATGTAGCGCGGTGAAACCGTTTGGCGACGTCACGGCGTGTTTTGGAGTCGCGAACACCGCAACAAGGGCCTAGTGTCGCAGCTTGGGATCCATCGCGTCGCGCAGTCCCTGGCCAAACAGGTTGAAGGCCGTCAGGGTGACGAAGATAGCGATGCCGGGGTACACCGTGAGGTGCCACATGCCCTGCGACACGTAGGTGCGGCCCTGGTACACGATCTCGCCCCAGGATGGCACACTGGGATCGCCAAATCCAAGGAAAGAAAGAGATGTTTCGGCGAGCACGGCGCCGGCGATTCCGAAGGGAACGGCGACGAGCACCGGTGAGACCACGTTGGGCAGCACGTGCTTGAACATGATGCGAGGCTCGGACATGCCCATAGACTTGGCGGCCGCGATGTAGTCCAGGTTGCGAACCAGCAAGACCTCGCCGCGGATCAATCGGAAGATACCGGTCCAACCCACGAATCCCAGCACCAGCATGATGTTGATGATCGACGGTTCGAGGAAGGCGATAACGGCGATGATAAGGAAGAAGCTGGGAAAACACATCACCACTTCGGTGATTCGGGACAGGGTGATGTCGACCCAGCCGCCGAAGAACCCGGCGATGACGCCCAAGGTGATGCCGATGGCGCTGGACAGGCTCATGGCGATGATGCCGACCAACATGGCCACGACGGTGCCGTGGATGAGTCGGGAGAGCACGTCGCGCCCGAGGTCGTCGGTACCGAGCCAGTGTGCGTCGCTGGGCGCCTGCTTGAGGGACGTGGGGTCGAACTGGTTGGGGTGCCACTCGACGGGCGGCCAGATCGCAAAGCCCATTTCGTCGCTCTCGGCGACGTCTTTCCAGTCTTGGCCCTGAAGCTCGGGGTAGTGGTCTGACATCGGGAAGGTGTCGCCGATCTGCAAGCTCTTCATCTGGTAGCGCATGCTCTTCCACGGTACCCAGACGTCCACGTAGGTGGCGAAGGCGGGGAAGGACAGGTTGCCACTGTACTGGGCGATGATGGGTCGGTCGTTGGCGAGCAAGGGTGCCGTGCTGGCGAGGCCAAACAGGAACACGGCCACAACCATGCCCGTCATCCCCGCGACGTTCTTTTTCAGTTGACGCCACACCACCTGCCAGTAGCCTTCGCCGCCTTGGGTGGGTTCTTCCGTCTTCGTTGCGGTTTGTGGAGCGCTCATTTCTGCACCACCCGTGGGTCGACGACGCCGTAGAGGATGTCGGAGATTAGGATCCCCATCAAGGTGAGGAAGGCCGAGAAGGTGGTGATGGCCATGATGGTGGGGTAGTCTCGGGATAAGATGGCGTCAAAACCAAGTTTTCCCATTCCGTTGATGCTAAAGATGAACTCGACGATGACCGAGCCGCCAATCATGGCGGGGAGCAGGTTGCCCACCAAAGTGACGATGACGATGAGCGAGTTGCGGAACGCGTGCTTGAACACGACCACATGCTCGGCCAGGCCCTTGGCGCGGGCGGTGCGGATGTAGTCTTGCTGGATGGTCTCAAGCATGCTGGTTCGGACGAAGCGAGAGAGCCGGGCGAAGCCCGTGTACACCATGACGATGAGGGGCAGGACGAGGTGGAGTCCCCAGTCGAAGAGCCACGGGAAGAACGACAGATCGCCCGCGTCTAGACTGTGGAGACCGACCGAGGGCAGTAAATCCCAGTTCTGTCTGCTTCCGACCAGCATGATGAGCATGGTCGCCAGCCAGAAGTTCGGGATGCTGTACAGCACGAAGAGCACGATGCTGGAGATGTTGTCGAAGGCTTGACCACGCCAGACGGCGGCGGCTACCCCGATGGGAAGGGACACGCCGTAGATGATGATGATGGCGATGATGTTGAGGCCCATGGTGATGGGCAGCGCCTTCTTGATCTTGTCGATGACCGGCTCGTCGTCAATGAAGGAGCGGTCGAAATCCAGGACCGCTAGGCGCTGAATCCAGTGGACGTAGCGCCAGACGATGGGCACGGTACGCCAGCTCTCGGAGGCGCTGTATAGGGCGCCGTTTCGTACCAAGAGGTCGTGCACCCGGCCGGTGGCTTCGGGGGCCTGCTCGAGTTGGTCACCGGACACGATGTCCCAGGTACGGATGGTCTCGTCGCGGCCCCCGCTGAACAGCCGAGTCCCGTCGGCGGAGAGGGCGACGGCGGTGGCTTGCTTGTAGTGGCCCTCGAAGACCTTGGGCGCGCCCAGGCCGTTGGCGGCGACGGGGAAGAGACGAAGGATGCGGTCGTCGCTGGCCGTGGCCAATGCAGTACCGTCGGCGGAGAGGGCGATGTCGTTGATGGCTTGCTGGTGACCGGCGACTTCGGTGATTGCGGGGCCGCCATCGACGGACCACAGGCGCAGGGTGCGGTCTTGGCCGCCCGACCAGAACTGGCTGCCATCACTGCTGAGGGCTAGGGCGTAGACGCCGGCGTTGTGGCCCTCGAATTTGTGCTCAACGGCGCCGGTGGTGGCGGAGTACCGGCGGATAAAACTGTCGGCGCTGGCGCTGATGAGGCCGGCGCCGTCATGGGTGAAGAGGAGGTCGCGGATGGGCTTTCCGTCGCCTTCGGCCGAGAAGGCTTCGGTACCGGCGGCGCTCCAGGCGCGTAAGTTGCCCTGACTGTCGCCGATGGCGATGGCCCCCTGCGCCGAGACGGCCATGGACCAGATCGCGAGGTCGAAGCCGGTGTGACGGGCGATCTCGGCGCCGTTGGCGTCGAGGACGTAGACGATACCCGCGTCGCCGGCCAAGTATACGTTGTCTCCGTGCTGGGCCATGGCGTGGATCCAGTCGTCGAATCCGCTGAGCTGCGGGCCCGATGAGAGCGGCCTGACCTCGGTGCCGTCTTGGTCCGATGGCGTCCACTGCATGACCACTTTGTTCTCGGTCATCATACCGAGCAGGCGCTTCTTGGCCTTGATGGCGTCGGCCAGTCGGTCTTGGTCTTGTCCGCCGCCTCCGCCGCCGGCGTCTTGCTCGGCGTTGGCGCCAAACTGAGTGGCCACGGGGTCGCCAGGGGCCATGTTGATGATGAAGAACGTGATGAGGGTGATGCCGAACAGCGTCGGGATCATCGCAAAGATTCGCTTGAGAATGTACTTAAACATAGGTACCTACTGGTAAAGCCGGTTTTCGGGCTTCACCCAGTATTCGTTCATGCGCAGCCCAGTGGGCAGGACCTCGACGCCCTCGAATCGCGTGTGCTGAAGCACGCCCACTCGAGAGTGGTTGATCAGCAGCTGAGGCTGCTCTTGTTGGAAGATCAGGTTGAACTCGTGCCACAGAACCGTGCGTTTGTCGGCGTCGAACTCTTGACGCATCTCGGTGAGGATGGTGTCGACGCGATCGTTGTGCCAGCCTGGGTCGTTGCCGCCTTGGGGCACATCGCCGGAGCTGTGGTACCCGTCGTACGGGTCGATCCAGGGGTCGGCGAAGGAGCTGTACAGCGACACTGCGTCGAAGCGACGGTCGTAGAAGTCTTGGATGAACGTGGACCACTCGAGGGTGCGAGTGTTCATGCGAATACCGACTTTCTTACAGGAGTCTTGAAGGGCGGCGGCCACTTGGGTGTAGAAGCGACGGGTGGAGCCCAGCTTGAGTTCGAACTCGAAGCGCTCGCCGTTGCGGTCGAGGATGCCGTCGCCGTCGGAGTCGGTCCAGCCGGCTTCGGCCAAGAGCGCCTTGGCTTTCTCGAGGTCGTATTCGAGCGGCGGCACGTTGTTGTCGTAGCAGGGGTACGAGCGTTTGCAGGGGGCTTGGGCGATGGTCGCGCGACCGCGGTTGATCTCGTCGGCGACCCATTGGCGGTCCATCAGGTGGGCCATGGCGCGACGAACGAGGGGGTCATCGAACGGCGGTTGGCGGGTATTCCAGCTGATGAAGGAGAAGCCTAGACCGATGTGGTCGTACTCCCAGTAGTTGGAGAGCGCGTTAATGTCTTCGTCCGAGCTGTACTCGTCGTCATACGCTTGGAAATCGACCACGGTGACGTCGAAGCCCTCACGTCGGAACTCTTCGAAGGCGGCGACGGGGTCTTGGATGAAGACCCACTTGAGTTTCGAGAAGTTGTACCAGCCCGGGTGAACCTGCGTACCCCAATGGAACGGGTTCTGGATGAGCTCGATGGGCACGTCTTGGTCGAACTTCTCGTAGGGATAGTAGTACGGACCGGTGCCGGGTCCCGGGACGCGGACCTTGTTGAAGACCGCGCCAAAACCGGGGGTGCCTGGCTTGATAGAGAAGGGCGTGATGTCGAGCTCGGCGGCGAGCTTCGGGATGAAGGACTCGACCCACTTCTTGTTGAGAATCTTCAGATTGAAGCCGACGGCGTAGATGCCAGCCCAATACTGCTTGCGGTAGGTGACGACCACGGTGTAGTCGTCGGGGGTTTCGAGGGAGACGACGTCCTCGAAGGAGGAGCGCATGTGCTCGGAGCGGACCTCGGGGTCGCGCATGGTCTCGTAGCTGAACAGAACGTCGGCCGAGGTGAACGGGTTGCCGTCGGCGAAGAGCACCCCCCTGCGCAGGTGGTACGTGTAGGTGAGCTGGTCTTCGGAGACCTCCCAGGACGTGGCCAGGCTGGGCAACACTTCGGGCGGGCTCTTTGGATCGACGATCATGAGTCGGTCGAGGATGTTGGTGGTGATGGTGTTCGTGTCGCCCTCGTTGGTGGTGTAGAAGTTCAACGAGGAGGGAGCGGAGGTCCGGCGACTCACGTAGGTGTCGCCCTGGGGCTTAGGCTTCTCGCTGACCGTGAGCGGCGCATTGTTGGCCGCGCCTTCGACGTAGAGGATCTCTCCTGCGGCGCCATTGAAGCCGACGACGACGCGCCCGGTGCCTTCACCGACTGCGCCTGTGGACGTTGAACGGTTCAGGGCTGGACCGGCGGCGCGACCGACGCTACCGCCAGCCTGCATACGTTCGAGGGCCATAGACTGTCGAATCACCTGCTGTTCCAGCCGGTCGACGGCGCAGGTGTTGAGCAGCAACATCAACCCCACGCCCACGAAGGACAGCAGGGTTGCGATACGGAGATTTAGTTCGTTCATTCGGGGATCCCGCCAGCGAGTGCCGCACCATAACCGACGTAGGTGAGCCGAAGACGCGAATGGGTGGCCATCTGCGTCATCGGTACCCTGTGGATGCGTCCGAACTGGGCGCGAGGACTGAGGTTAGTTCCCTGCCTGGTTCGGGTTGTTTGTGCCGCCGCTGGGGCTATTGCCGGTGCCTGCACCCTGCCCGGGGTTCGAGCCGTCGGAGAGGCCCGAACGAGCGGGCCCATCGTCGTCTAGACCTGGCGGTACCTCGCAAACGCCCATGGTATTGAGCACCTCATTGGTGACCACCACCTCATTGGCATCGAAGTAGATGTCGGCGTAGTTGCTGTATTCTGTGTCCAAGGACGTGATGGCCATGTCCAGCTGGTACTGGATGTAGCCCTGGCTGCCAGTCGGGTCGTTCTGGGCGGCAGGCAACTCGATGTCTTCATAGCGTACGAACATCTGGCCCTGGTCGTCGATCTGCAGGCCGGTAATGTTGTGACTCGAACCACGGATGAACAGGCTCTCGATGTCCAGGTCCGGGTCGATCGAGTCGATCAGACTGACGTCATGAGCGGGACCCAGGCCGGTGTTCTGGAAGCGTACGGTGTAGTTCAGGGGCTCTGCGACCTCCAGCGTGCCCACGTCGTCGCAGCCAGCTGGGAAGACGGCTTTGTCGTTTGGATCGCAGCCACAGGCGTCGGTCTCGGTGTGCGATAGGGTTTCGGAGACCGAGCCAGAGGAGCCGGCACACTGGGCGAGCAAGTCGGAGGTGGTGATCCAGCCGCCCGCGGGCAGGCTGGTAACGTCCACCGGCGTGCACACTGTGCAATCCACGCCGGTTCCTACGCCGCCCATGTCGAAGACGACCTCCCAAACGGAGCCGTTAAAGTCGGCCGACAACTCGGTAACGCCACAGCCATTGGGGTCGGTGTAGCTGTTGGCGGTGTACGCCATGCCCTCGGGCAGTGTGATGGTCAGCTGCGTGCCCGGAGCGGGGCCTGGGGTCCAAGGGGAGCCGTTGTTGTAGTTGTGGAAGCAGTACTCCCACTGGTTACCAGGGCAAGGTGTGCGGTACTCGGCAGTACCGCATGCCAGGTTGTCCCCTGTGGAATGAGAGTCAATGGACAGGATGGCGTCGCAGACACTCTTCATGGAGAAGTCTAAATCGGTCGCGCTGCTGTTGGTGTTCACCGTGTACGACTGTGCGGCTCCTCCGCAAGCGGGTGTGCCCTCGGTGCTGCGGCTGTCGATCACGGTGATGTCCCACATTCCCGACCGCAGCTCGGCGGACCAGTAGCCGTCTAGGTCGGTCACAGCGTAGTGGACCTGGCCCGACGAGCGCTCGGCGCGCACCAAGGCGTTGGCGACGCCGGGATCAGCGAGATCGCCGCAGTCCTCATTGTCATCGGCGAACACCCGGCCGCCCAAGATGCCGCAGCCCCCCGAGGGACAGACGTCGAACGGGTTGGCAATGCCGTCGCAGTCGTCGTCGTCGTGCTTTAGCTGCAGCCTTTCCGCCACGCGCATGCCCTGGGTCCAGGGATAGGTCTGGCCGCCAACGATCAGGACGCTATCGTCCTCAAGGGCCACGGTGTGGTGGCGGAGGCGAGGCTCTGTCAGCGGGCATTCGGTGGTCCAGATACCGCTGACGGGATCGTAGATGTCGGTCTGATCGATGGATGGCCAACCCCCAGCGAACACGACTTTTCCGGCGCTGTTACCGCCCTCGATCTGCACCATGTAGTCGCCGCCATGACCGTTTCCGCTGCGCTGGCGAGCCCCCGGGATGTCCGGCACCGTCGACCATGTCTGGGTGTTGGGGTCGAACAGGTCGCAAGCGGTCGTAAAGAAGTAGGAGCCGGGGACCGTGGCGCCGTCTAGGCCACCACAGATCAGCACCTTTCCAGCGTCGGGGCCTGTGGTGAGCAGGGTGGGCATGGTGTCCATATGGCCCGCGTTCATGTTCGGCAGGTTGACCCATGTTCCGTCGATGTATGGATCAGGCGAGCTGTTATCCGGCACTAGCAACTCTGCTGTATTGCTGTTCAGACCCGTGTAGTTGGTGGTGCCTCCGCCGGCCACAAGCACCGAGCCATCGGGCAGAACCTGCATGGCTTGGGCCAGGCGGTGCACGTTCATCGGCGATGTGAACTGGAAGGTGTCGTTTACTGGATCGTAGATGTGCGCCTCGTGCCCTGGGCAGCACCAGTTCCCGGACATCAGCACTTTGCCATTGGGCAGCTTCACCGAACGAGAGCCCAGGCGTGTACTTAGGCTACCGATGCCGCTACGGGTTGGGTCTGCGGTCGCCCAGCTGTCACTGATTGGGTCGTAGAGGAACGCGGTCGTAGCCTGTGGTGCGCTGCCGTCTGTTTTACCGTGCGTGAGCAACACGCGGCCATCGTCTAGCAGCACCTGAGCGTGGCTGCGAATCCCGTGAGGCATGGAGGCCGCAGCCGTCCAGCTCCCGTCATTGGGATTAAAGATCTCGGCTGTGGCGGTGACCTGATTGGCCTCATCCACGCCTCCGGCGACCAGGACCCGACCGTCCAACATCCGCGTCGCCGTGTGCAGCAGCCGGCCGTTGTTCAGGTCGTCCGAACGGGTCCAAACGGGGTCGATCAAGAGGGGGGCGCGCGCACCTTCGGGCACCTCGATCACCACGTCGAGCGCTGTGCCACGCGCTTCGAGCCACACGTCTACCCGCTGGCCGTCCGCAGACCACGCTTCAGGTGCGTCCACGTCCAACCAGGCGATGCCGTCATCTCCTACCGCGCTGACCGTGTCGCCCTTTTGCTGGAAGGCGGCACCCTCCATTTGATAGGTCGCGACGACGCCCTCGGTTAGTTGATCCACAACGAGCCATTCCTCAATCTGGCCGTCCTGCGCTGTCCAATAGGAGGTGCCAATGTCCAGAGCATAGGCTGTGGCGCTACCTGCACTCCAGGCACGTCCCTGCATTCCGAGGTGTCGAACGGCGATCTCTCCCCGCTGGCCCATGTAGAAGTGCACCGCATCCGCGCCATCGGCGGGCAGGGTGACCGGAAGCGGATCGAGTCCGTCTCGGCTGAGGGGGGCGGCATAGCCCTGTACGCCCTGCGGCCCGCGAATCTCAAGCAGCGGCACGTCGGACTCGACGATGCGGCTCGCGTGCTTCGGGAAGGATGCGTACAGCGGATCCGACTGGGGGGCTGCCGGCATTTTTACCGCATCAGTAATGTGGGCATGCGTAGGGCCCTGAGGTTCGGACTGAGTACTCCAACCATACACGAGCAGTGCGCAAAGGGCAGAAGCACCAGTAAGCGATCGGATAAAGGACGGTTGGGTCAAGGCTCACCTCTCAAAGTCCACGGTAAAATAGGTGATGTTTGCTGTCAACGTGTTGGGTGAGTGGAAGGTACTCCCGCAGGCATCTAGCGCTCATTAGGACGCTGTGTCGTGTGATTTTGGGCATCTGACCCAGACCGGACGGGGGACCATTGCTGGGGCCTAATACGTGCAAATGACGTTTTTGGTCGTCAATCTGATTCGCAGGTGGCACGACGACGGATACTTGTGGACCGGGTGTCCGCCACAGGCCCAGACCCTCGCCCCAACCGTGTGGAACATCGCGAAGTGGCGGTGGTGGGAGGCCTGCGGGTCACCGTCGAGGAGTCTATTTGATCGTGTCTCTGGACCGTGGCGTCGGTGATTTCAATATTGCCCTTGAGCGCCTAACCCCAGTTTCGTGTGGGCGGCGGCCCCCCCTACGCTCTCCGACCCATCTCCTCGGCC
>JAACDH010000412.1 GCA_009936995.1 Rhodobacterales bacterium | reverse complement strand
CTTGTAGGAGGTCTCTGTAAGGACGCCGGTGGACTGGCCCACACCACGGTCGTCGGCGCGTAGGCTGGCGATGCCCTGGCGGGCCAGATGGTCGGCCCAGACCGCGAAGGGGCGGTGCTCGGCGAGGGTCTCGTCGCGGTCTTGGGCGCCGCTACCGGTGATCAGGATGACGGCTGGGAATGGACCCTCGCCCTCTGGAATCGTTAAGGTTCCGCCGAGCGTTACGCCATCGCCCTGCCAGGTGAGCGCTTCGGTCGTGTACGGGAAGGGGGCCTGGGGCGTCTGGGACCGGACCACCACCCGTTCGGCGGTCACGGGGGCTTCGACCGGGGCGACCGGCTTGGGACAGCCGGCGAGAACAAGCAGGAGAAAGAGTCGTGTCATGTCAGGCGTCTATCTCAACTGGGCTGCCGGCTCACCTGCAAGATTTGGCGGACCGGGACATTGTTCAGCGTCCGCACGGTTCCGTCGGGCCACACCACCTGCACTTCGAATAGGTCTGCCTCGTGGGCGCCCAGTCCGAAATGGGCTTCCTGGGGGCCGGTTCCGACGAAGGTGCCGTTTGCGTGGATGTCGCGGCGGATGGGCGTGCTGGCGGCGGTCGCTTGGACCCACACGGTGGCGCCAACGCCGAAGGCATTGCCACTCTCTGAGGCCTGGACTCGGAGCCAAGCGCTGGTGTCGCCGCCTTCGTTGAGGAACAGCCGCGGCTCCTCGAAGGACTGTGTGGTGAACACATCGAGGTCGCCGTCGTTGTCGACGTCGAGGCTGATGAGCCCGCGCTGCTGGCGCTCGAGGCCGATCTGCGCCTCGCAGGCCACCTCTTGGAACACCCCCGATCCGTCGTTTTGGAACAAGCGAAGGCTGTCCTCGATGAAGTAGCTGTCGGTAAAGCCGTTGCCGTGGGCCAGGTCCAGATCGCCGTCGTTGTCGTAGTCGAAGAAGCTGGCACCCCAGCCCCAGCCGCCGTCCCGAACCCCGGCTGCGTCGGTGCCGTCGGTGAAGTTGCCGGTGCCGTCGTTGACGTACAGCCGGTTGCCGGAGCAGCCGTGGTGCATGGTGAGACAGGGCTCGCGCGTGTCGTAGACGGCCGAGACGAACCAGTCCAGATCGCCGTCTCCATCGAAGTCGGCCACGTCGGAGCCCATGCCATTTTCGTCGGTTCCTACGCCGGCTGTGAGGTCCTCGGTGAAGAACCCGCTGCCGTCGTTGACCCACAGGCCGGACTGTCCCCAGTCCGCGGCGACGGCGAGATCGAGGTCGCCGTCGTCGTCGAAGTCGCGGAACGAGGTGCTGAACGCCGCCCGGTCGACCAGGTCGATGCCGGAGCTGAGGGTGGTGTCGGTGAAGTAGCCGGTGCCGTCGTTGGTGAGCAGGCGCGAGCCGTCGCCCTGAAGAATTGCGCTCCCATGCCACTGGACGATGTGTAGATCTAGGTCGCCATCGCCATCGACGTCGGCCGCGCTGACGCCGAAGACCAGCTCACATTGGGGGCCAGCGGGCAGCACCTGGGCGCCCCGACTGATGCCTTGCTCGGTGAACTGGGTACCGTCGTTGATGTATAGGCGGTTGCCCTCGGTGCCGATGCTGGTCACGTACAGGTCGAGCGTGCCGTTGCCATCGGCGTCGAAGAACACCGCACCGTTGCTGGTCTGGGCGTGATCGATGCCCCAGGCCAAGCCTACCTCCTCGAAGCTGCCATCGCCGAGGTTCCGGTACAAAAGGTCGTTGGCGTACATCCGCGACACGAACAGGTCGACAAAGCCGTCGCCGTCGAAGTCGCCGGCCGCCACGCCGCCCGCCATGTACTCGGGGCCGCAGAATGCCGGGTTGAGGAAGCCGTTCCAGTGCTGGGCCCACAGTCCCGCCGAGACCGTGACGTCGCTAAACGAGACTGCGGGCAAGACGTTGGGGTTGACGCTGTTGTTGGTGTCGTCGCAGTCGTCGGCGAACCCGTAGCCGTCTAAATCGAGGTCGTCGTCGAGGGTGAGGGTGTCGCAGTCGTTGTCGACGCCATCGTACGGCACTTCGGCGGCGTTAGAGGTGACCGTAGCGTCGTTGTCGTCACAGTCGCCGGTGTTGTCGGACTCGTTGACGCCGTCGCACAGCAAGTCGGTGGAGAGCAAGGTGCCAACGCCGCCGTTACCATCACCGTCCGCGTCGAGGTAGCACGACTCTAGGCCGTCGCAGTCTTGGTCGATACCGTCGGCCACTTGTTCGGTTGCTTGGGGAGAGACCGCGGGGTTGAGGGCTTCGCAGTCTCCATCGCAGGCCGACCAGCCGTCACCGTCGGTGTCCAGCTCGTCGTCGGAGAGCAGGCCGTCGCAGTCGTCGTCTTGCTGGTTGCAGCGCTCGGCGGCGCCCGGGTGGCGAAGGTCGTCGTCGTCGTCGCAGTCGTCGTCATTGTCGACTTGGTTCGGACCCGCTTCGCAGGCGAGGAGGCCATCATCTTCGCTGTCGCCGTAGCCGTCGCCGTCGCCGTCGATCCACCAAGTGTTTGGATCGGTGGGGTTGTTATCGATGACACCGTCGCAGTCGTCGTCTTCGCCGTTGCAGACCTCGGTTCCACCGGGGAGGACTTGGTCGTTTGAGTCGTCGCAGTCGCCGCTGCCGTCGACAAACCCCGGAGGTGCGGCGCAGGCCTCAATCCACGAGCTTCCGCCTACGCCGTCGTCGTCTCCGTCGGCGTACCAGAGCGAGGAGGAGGCCGCATCGTCAGCGAAGCCGTCGCAGTTGTCGTCTCGGCCGTCGCAGCTGTCTACGGCGCCGGGGTGTACGACTGGATCGCTGTCGTCGCAGTCGCCGCCAAAGTTCGCGTATCCGTCGGGGGCGTGGCAGGCGAGCTGGTTGCTGGAGGTGTCGCCGAATCCATCCCCGTCACGGTCGAGATACCCCGTCTGTTCGGTACACTCGGTAGCGGGCGCTGTGCAGCCGAACAGGGCGAGGACGAGCAGAACAGTGCGGGGCATGGACATCTCCGACCCGTAGCGTATCCGCTATTCGCCCTCGACGTATCCGAGTTCTCTGAGTTGGGCCTCGACGTCTTCGTGGAACGCCGACACCGCGACGCCAGACGGCAGCGGAACGAAGGAGGTATCGACGATGACACTCCAGCCCTTGCTGCCCACCTCGAGCAGCACCTGTCTACCCGCTTTGACCTGTACTTCGACGCTATCGCTGGTGCCCTCGAGGGTCTTCTGTCCGCCACCGCTCAAGGACAGGGTGAGGCCTGCTGGAAGTCTGGGGTCGCCCTTAGGAACGATGTAGATACTAGACGGCATCTCGGCGTTTCGCGGTTGATCGATGGTGAGTACACCCGCGTCGTTCACCACGACTAAGGTGTCGGTCGATCGACCCCGTGGATCGTAGGCGATCCAGGCGTCGGCGATGCCGTTGGGGTGACTGACCTCGATGCGGGTGCCGGCCAAGCCTAGGCGCGTCTTTGGCTTTACCCGCCACACCATGTGTACATCGCGGCCGAGGGCTTCTTGGAGCGCCTCGGGG